>JBJTFY010000271.1:0-3036 GCA_046093625.1 Actinomycetota bacterium | reverse complement strand
ACGCCGCAACCGGCCGCACGCATCGCCGACGAGAGCGCATCGATCTCGGCGTCGGGAGCGAACGTACCCGGCACGGGTGAACCGTCGAGGGCGCGGTGACCGATGGTGCGTGACGTGCTGAAACCAGCGGCTCCGGCGCGCAGTGCCTCGGTGACGAGGCGACCCATGGCCGCCAGATCGTCGGGGGTGGCGTCCTCGTTGCGGGCGCCGCGTTCGCCCATCACGTAGTACCGGAGCGCACCGTGGGCGATCTGGGCGCCGATGTCGAGCGAGTACCGCCGGCTCGCGATGTAGTCCATGTACTCGGGGAAGGATTCCCAGCGCCCCCACTCGATTCCCTCGTAGAGCGCGGTGCCGGGGATGTCCTCGACGCCCTCCATCAATTCGATGAGCGTCTTTTCGCTGCCCGGGCGAACCGGGGCGAAACCGACGCCACAGTTGCCCATCACGATGGTCGTCGCACCGTTGCCCGCCGAGGGGTCCATGACGTCGTCCCAACTGACCTGACCGTCGTAGTGCGTGTGCACGTCGACCCAGCCCGGAGTCACCACGGCACCATCGGCGTCGATCACCTCGCGGGCCGGTTCGTCGACCGCACCCACCGCGACGATCACACCGTCGCGCACTCCGACGTCGCCGCTACGTGCGGCGGCCCCGGTTCCGTCGACGATCGAGCCCCCACGAATGACGTAATCAAGCATGACTCCCCCTTCGCGGTCCCCCGACCGCTCCGACCAATGCTATTTCTTCCGAGCCCCGAGATACCGCTCGGAGGCGGCGCGACTCTCGGGGTCCCGCATGGCGTACACCAGGGAATCGGCATCGAGCACGCTGCGACCCGTCCCGGCGATCTCCTCGACCACCGCGTTCACGTGAGCCTTGGTGGAGCGCAAGGCGTACAACGGTTTGGCGGCGAGCGATTCGGCGAGCGCGGTCACGTGCGCGTCGAGTCCGTCGGGGTCGACCACGGTGTTCACCCACCGCAAAGCACGGGCCTCCTCGGCGTCGAAGGGCCGGCACGAGAGCACCAACTCCTTGGTGACCGCCGGACCCAACTCGCGCACGAGTCGCGGAATGCCACCCCAGGCGAGTGGGATGCCGAGATCGACTTCGGGAATCGAGAACACCGCGTCGGATGACGCCACCCGCAGGTCGCACGCCGACACCAGCACCACGCCACCGCCGATGCAGCGTCCGTGGACCGCGGCCAGCGTCAACTGCGGAACGTCGGTCAGTGCTTCGGTCGCTTTGCGTCCGAGGTCCGCACCGTCACGCGGGTTCCCGCTGGGCGGCCGGGAGAAATCGGACAGGTCGAACCCGGCCGAGAAGGCGCGGCCCCGACCGGCCACGATCACGACCCGCAGGTCGTCACGGGTGTGCAACCAATCGCACACCGCGATCAACTCCGTCAGCAGTCGCGCCGAGAGGGCATTCAACTTCTCCGGCCGCGACAGGGTCAGTCGTCCGACCGGGCCGTTCTCGGACCATTCGAGGCACTCGCTTCGTGGAGAGCCGACCGGAGTTCCGTCCATGCCGGCAGTCAATCAGCGATTCGCGGGTGCGGCGGTGTCGTTCAGAGAAAGCGTCGCACGGCCTGGATGCGGGCATCCGACGGGATGCGCGACACCCGCACCACGGTTCCGCTGTTCGGGGCCTCGACCCACTGCGTCGCGCTGATGGCGATTCCGACGTGGCTGATCTGCGTGGGATTCGCCGACGAGAAGGTGAAGATCAGGTCGCCGGCTTGGATCGGGGTCGTCTTCCAGTCGATCGCGACCCCGAGTTTCGACTGCAACAGGCTCTGGTGCGGCAGCTTCACGCCGACGGTCGCATAGCTGGCCTTCGTGAGGCCCGAACAGTCGTAGGTCGCCGGTCCGGCGGTGTTGAACACGTAGGGCTTGCCCACCTGGGCCACCGCGAAGTCGACGACCGCTTGGACCTTCGATCCGCCGGGGGTTCCGGTCGACGTTACGGCGGGCGCGAACGCCGCCGCCGGTGTCGCGGTCACGGTCGACCCGACCGGCAGATTGATGACCTGACCGGGCACGATCACGCTCGACCGCGTGAACTTGTTGACGCTCAGCAAGGCCGCCAGAGTCACCTTGTGCTTGGAGGCGATGAGCGACAACGAGTCGTTGCGCTGCACGGTGTAGGTCGCCGACGCCGAAACCGCCGACGTCGCCGCCGCCGAAGCGGGTGCCGTGCGGGTCGCGGCTACCGCAGTGGCGTTGTCGGGGAGTTTGATGACCTGGCCGGGCACGATCACGCTCGACCGGGTGAAGCCGTTGACGACCAGCAGGTCGGCGATCGGAACGTTCACTCGGGAGGCGATGCGGCTCAGCGAGTCGTTTTTGACCACCACGTACGTCAAACCGAGAGACGACGTGGCCGCGGATGACGATGACGCTGACGTGACCTTGCCGTCGGCGAGGGCGCCGGGCACGCCGACGAAGCCGAGGGCGACCGCGGTCGACAGCGACACCAAGGTCGCACGCCCGAGTCGTGTCATCTTCCGTTTCACGGGGAGGGGTATCGTTCCCGCCTCCGCGGACCTTGAAGGATTTCTCCTCTGACCCGGAATTTCACCCCGTGACCACGGGTTTCGAACGCTCAGTCGCGGATCTTGCGGTCCATGTTCTGGTGGTACAACGCGATCTTGAACTCGCGTTCGGACAGGATCTGGCGCGTGAATGCGCTCGAGCGCTTCGAGCGCGCCATCTGGGTGTAGATGCCGATGTCCTCACCGACCACCCGCTTGAGTTCCTGCCAGTGGGCCATGGTGCGTTGCCAGTACTCGGCGTAGGCCGGGTCGGACTGATCTCCGGGATAGACGATCTCCCAGCACAAGAAGCGCGTCCGGTCGACCGCCAGCGGGATGGGCTGGAACACCTGGATGTGCTCGGGGTTGCAGTTGAACACCGTGTTCGGGAACACCACGTAGTGGCAGATCGAGTTCCGGTGGTGATCGAAGTCCTCGTCGGCCAACTTGTCGAGGTACGTGGGTCGAGGGACGAAACACATGAAGTTGTCCCCCAC
>JBJTFY010000270.1:0-2518 GCA_046093625.1 Actinomycetota bacterium | reverse complement strand
GTAGTTGAAGTACGTGGCCCCGAAACGCCGCACGTCGGGAAGGAACTCGCTGGCGGAGAACTTGCGTCGCAACGCGATCGTCGCACCGGCGACCAGACTCGGCGCCCACGCGGTGAAGAGGGCGTTGGAGTGGAAGAGCGGCATGCAGATGTAGGTGACGTCGTCGGCGTCGAGCGACAGGATCATGAGCATCGATCCCGACACGAAGTTCAACCGCTGATGACTGGTGATCACGGCCTTCGGGGCGCCACTGGTTCCCGAGGTGAAGAGCAGCAACAAGGTCGCGGACGGCTCGACGGGACACTCGGAGGCCGTGGGGAGCCGAGCCCCCTCGTGCGCCCGCATCATGTCGCGATATTCGACCGAGTCGGTGTCGAGCACGAGTCCGTTGGCGTCGCCGAGGTCGAGTCCGTCGAGCAGTCCGATCTGATTCGACTCGCTCACGACGATCTGGCACGCGGTGTGCACGACGTCGCGGGCCAACTCGGCACCGCGGCGGGTCGGGTTGATGCCGACCACGACCGATCCGGTGACCGCGGCCACCCCCAACCACATCGTGAACTCGGGGGTGTTGTCGAGCAACACTCCGATGTGCGGAGGTGTGCCGGAAGGTCGTCCGGCCATGTGCGCCCGCCACCACGCCGCGCGCTCGGCCACTCCGGCACACCATTCCCGGTACGTGATGCGTCGATCCTCGAACAGCACGGCGACGCGGTCGTCGTCGGCGCGGGCCCGCACGTGATCGGCGAAGGTGAGGACCGGCTCAGAGCCCACGGGCCACCTCGTGGGCGGAATGCATCGCGCCCTCGATGTATCCCACGTCTGCGGCATCGCCCACCACACGGGCATCGATGCCGATGGCCGACAGCTCGTCGGCCAGAGTGCGGTCGGGAGACACCTCCGAGGCGATGACGACCGTGTCACCACGAACCTCGAACTCCTGATCGGCCGAGCGATAACGGACGGCGACCTTGGAGATCTCGATCGGTGTCGCGTTGCGCACCAAGGTGACGCCGTGTTCGGTGGCCTTGCGCACCGCGGTCCAGCGCCGGGGCATCGCCATCGGCAGACCCATGTGCGGACCTTCCTCGAGGACCGTGACGAGGCGCCCACGTTCGGCGAGGTACTCGGCCAGTTCCAGACCGACGAGTCCCCCACCGATCACCACCACCCGGCGTCCCACGGGCATCCACAGTTTCGACCACGACCGGATGCGATCGGCGTTGGACAAAAGGCCCGCACCGCGTCCGACGGTGACCGCCACCCGACCGAGCACGCCGATCGACGACAGGTCGGTGCCGGACTCGCCGGTGATCAAGCCGCGCAGGGTGTCGCCGTCGAGCACGTGCGACATGTCGCCTCCGGGGATACCCGGTCGGCCGCGACGCGCTCCGGTCGCCACGATCACGGCGTCGGGGTTGAGGCTGGCGATGATCGTCGCGTCGGCCTCGGTGTCGGTCAGAACGTCGACTCCGAGTCGTTCGATCTCGTGCGTCAACCAAACGACCAACAAGGCGTTGGCCGGAGTCGTCAGTTGCGAGAACCAGAGCGTGCCGCCCAGTCGCGAACCCTTCTCGATCAACGTCACCTTGGCACCGCGGGTGGCCGCGACCCGCGCCGCCTCCATGCCACCGGGACCGCCCCCGACGACCACCACGTGCATCGCCCGACCGATCGGCGCCAGAACCGCCACCTTCTCGTTGCACAACGCCGGGTTGACCGCGCACTTGGGGTTGCCGTCGAAGAAGTTCTGTTCGACGCAGACGTAGCAGTTGATGCAGGGTCGGACCGAACGACGATCGCCGGAACGAATCTTGTTCACGAGATCCGGATCGGCGAGCAACTGGCGCCCCATCGACACGAAGTCGCATTCGCCGGCCGCGAGCATCTCGTCGGCGACCTCGGGCAACATGCGGCCCACGGCGATCACCGGCACCGTCACCGCGCGCTTGATGGTGCGGGTGTGTTCGCGGTACGCGGCCACCGTGTTGGGAAGTGGACCGTCGGTGAAGTCGGCGAACGGGTTGTGGGCGTTGGCCGACACGTGGATCGCGTCCGCGCCGGCCGCCTCGATCAACGCGGCGGCCTCGGCCGCTTCGGCGGCGGTGAGCCCGTCGGCTGGTCCGTATTCGTGTCCGTTCAGGCGCACGATCACCGGATACTCCGGACCGACGACCGCCTTCACCGCCCGCACGACGTCACAGGTGAGTCGGGCACGATTCTCGATCGACCCACCCCAGCGATCGTCGCGCTTGTTGTACGTCCGCGACAGGAACGTGGACAGCAGGTAGCCGTGGGCGGCGTGAATCTCGACCGCGTCGACCCCGGCGGTCTTCAATCGTCCCGCCGCGGCGGCGAACTGGTCGACCACCCACGCGAGGTCGTCCTCGTCGGCCACCTTGTAGGTGGCCTTCTTGCCCTGGCTCGCGGTGGCGAGTCGCATCAACTCGTCCATCGGGTTGTCGCGAAGCGCCGAGAGGTCGGGGGGGCCTTCGAGCAACGAGGGCACGAGTTGGGG
>JBJTFY010000269.1:0-6517 GCA_046093625.1 Actinomycetota bacterium | reverse complement strand
GATCATCCAGCACCGAGGCTCCGGCCTCGTCCGAGGCTCCGGCTTCGTCCGACGCTCCCGCGGCTGACGGCTTCATCGCCGTCATCTCCGCCGCAAGCGGTGGCGAATAGTCCGAGAGCCGCCAGGGAAGCCGCCCGCAGTCGTGCATTCTTGCGCATGTGGTTGTTTCCTCCCCTAGGTCGCCGAACGGGGGTGTCCGGCGAATTGGATGCCGAACCTTACCTCATCGACCGACGGCTACTGGTGACGACCACGGTCCTGGATGGCCTCGCGCCGGGCGGCACCTTTTCGGGGGAGAACTGCGATTCACGCCACTGTGCGCCGTCACGGGCCTCGATCGCCCAGCCTTCGGTCGCGGCGTGAATCGCCCCGTAGGTTCGCCGGATCTGGCGGACTCCGGGCTGGTCGTTGCCGACGATGTCGGCGGCCAGCGAGCGGGCGAACGGCAACAGATCGGCATGTGGCACGACGTGATTGACGAGTCCGCGGGCCAATGCCTCGTCGGCGAGCATGAAGTTGCCGGTCATGCTCATCTCGCGGGCCCGTCGCACTCCGATGGCCTGGGGCAGCAGCACGGTGAGGCCCCATCCGGGCATCACCCCCACGCGGGCGTGGGTGTCACCGAACTTCGCGTGCTCCGACGCCACGAGGAAGTCGCAGTTCAGTGCCAACTCGAAACCACCCGTGACCGCCACGCCGTTCACCGCGCCGATGAGCGGCTTGGTCAGGCCGGGGAACGGTCCGCGGACGCCGTCGGCGTTCGGTCGGCCGTCGGCTCCGGATCCGGATCCGAGGTTCTTGCCCGAGGAGCCCAACTCCTTCAGGTCGAGTCCGGCGCAGAATGCCGGATCGGCGCCGGTGAGGATCAACACGTCGACGTCGTCACTGGCATCGGCTCGTTTCATGAGTCGAGGAAGAAGCGACAACACCTCACTCGACAACGCGTTGCGTGCGGCGGGGCGGTTGAGGGTGATGGGGGCGAGGCGTTCCTCGACGGCGACCAACACCACGCTGTCGGGGTCGGTCAGAAGGGTCATGTCGGCTCGTCTCTCGTGGTCGGGAACATTCGTCGTGGATTCGATGGTTGGCTCAGTCGGCGGGCAGGAACTCGTACTTGAGGTCGCCCATGCGCACCAGCATCGCCGCGACCCAACCTCCGAGGGCGCCGAAGTGGTCGTCGAGCAACGTGCTGGCTCCGTCGGCGAGCGACTCCTCGGCGAGTTCGTACAGTCCCTCGAAGGTGGCCTCGACGGCGTGTTCCACGAGCCCCTCGTCGTCGAGATGATTGGTCTCGACGGTCAACCCCGCGCGCTCGAGTCGACCGTCGCCGATCAGTGGACTCGAGGTGGGCAGGACGTTCCGCAACGGCGCGAGGTCGGGGAGATCCTTGATGCGTTGCACGCGCAGCACCACTTCCATCTCGATCGAGGGTTGCTCGTCGGTCTTTTCGTCGACGTACCAACGGCGGTAGGCCGTCTGGCTCCACGACGGCCAGTCGAAGGTCACGTGGGCGACGACCCGCGGAGGAAGGCCCTCACCCGGAAGGCCGTAACTCGTCTCCCAGGTGACGTCGCCGAGCATCACGTCGACCTGGAAGTGTTCCTCGAACGCCTGGCGCTCGAGGAACGCGCGTTCGAAGGCGTCGCGCAATGCGCTGATGACGTCGGTGAACACGTGGTCGATCATCACGTCCGACGCTAGTGCGCGCCGCCGTTTCCGACCTCAGCGTCGGACGTAGATCCAGTCGGTGCCACCGAAGCCGTTGAGCATGACGAGCCGGTTGCGCGGGCCGTCCAGGTCGGCGTCCCCCGATTCGTACCCGGCGTCGCCGTTCCACATCATCACGTCCTGGCCGTCGCCGGTGCGACCGGGGCGGGTGACGTAGGCCGGAGGTTCGACGCGACCACGTCGGATCGCCGACGCGTCGCCGGCCTCGTGGAGTTCGTGCAACGTGACGATCGTGGGCGGAGCCATCGGCAGTTGGGCCTCGAGCGCGCGGTCGGGGGCGAGCCATCGGAAGTCGACGATCTCGTGATTGTCGATCGCGATCTCTCCGGAGTCGTGGGCTGTGACGAAGAACCACGTCGTGAATCGCACCGGTGCGGTCAGCGGCGGCGTCCAATGACTCCACGGAGCGAGACCAGAGGGATCGACCCGCGCCGAGACCTCTTCGGCGGCCTCGCGAATCGCCGCCGATTTGGCCCGGGCGAAGTCGTCGTTCCCGTCGTCGGCGTCGTCGACCCGTCCACCGGGGAACACCCACATGCCGGCGAAGGCCCCGACGTCGCTACGACGAAGTAGCAGCACCTCCAACCCGCACGAGGAGTGCTCGGCGATCCGGGTGAGGATCACCGTGGCGGCCGGGCGACTCTTGCGGGCCGCGTCGCTCTCGCCGTTCGACATGGGCCAACACTAGGCACGGTGGGTGGGTCTGCGAGAATGCGCGGGTGACCGACTCGACAAACCCACTCGTCCTGCTCGACGTCTCCGACGGCGTCGCCACCATCACGTTGAACAATCCGAGCGAGCGCAACACGCTCACCGCACCTTTGGTCGCCGAGATCGTGTCGATCATGGATCGTGTGGAGTCCGATTCGGCGGTCGGCGCGATCGTGGTCACCGGCGCCGCACCGGCGTTTTGTGCCGGGGCGAACCTCGGCAACCTGCAGACCAGCACCGCGGAGAGTCTGGGCAACATCTACGAGGGATTCCTGCGCATCGCGCGCAGCGAACTGCCCACGATCGCGGCGGTGAACGGTGCGGCGGTCGGAGCGGGGATGAACCTCGCCCTCGGATGCGACGTGCGGGTCGCGGCCCGCCGCGCGCGATTCGACACCCGCTTTCTGCAGATCGGAATCCACCCCGGTGGGGGACACACGTGGATGCTGCGTCGTCTCGCCGGCCCGCAGACGACCATGGCGACGGTGGTGTTCGGCGAGGTCGTCGACGGCGCCGAAGCCGAACGGTTGGGCATCGTTCATCGGTGTGTCGACGACGACCGACTGCTGCCGGTGGCCCACGAGATGGCCGCCCGGGCCGCGGCGGCGCCCCGGGAACTGGTGATCGAAACCAAGCGCACGATTCGGGCCATGGCCGACGTGACCACGCATCCCGAGGCAGTGGCCCGCGAGCTCGACCCGCAGTTGTGGAGCACCCGACAGCCCTTCTTCGCCGAACGCATCGCGGCCCTCAAGTCGCAGATCTCCTCGAAAAAGCCCTGACCACCGTCGGCACGACGGTCCGACCCGGTGCCGTCATCCTGCCCTTGATTTTTTCGCGAAGTGTCGTACTGTTCGGCCAGGGGGAGTTCAACGGAACCAGGGAGGTGCCGATGAGCAAGCGCCATAGAAGCCAAGAGGCCGTGCCGCTACCGAGGGCCGAGTTGCGGGCCCACGCGCACGGTGAAAGACACCGGATGCGCAGCGAGTTGCACGAACTCGCCGATCGGGTGAGTCACGGGCTCGAGCCCGACGACGCCGACGAACCCGGTGCCGCGTGGAAACCTGCGCACCATCACGACGCCGAGAAGGCGGTGAAGAAACTCGACCACGCCCGCAACGCGCGACACTGGAAGCTCAAGGAGTGGAAGCGCCGCACCTTGGTGAGGCGGCGCAAGGCCGCGGCGTATCGCAACCTCGCGCAGTCGGCCTGACGCCGTTCACAGCCAGTCGGCGGCCAGCTCGTCGCGACGAGCCGCCCACTCCTCGGCGGTGAATCCGTAACGTACGTGGTCCTCCCACGTGCCGTTGATCTCGAGGAAGCGCTCGGCGACGCCTTCGTTGCGCAGTCCGAGTTTGGTCACGACACGATGCGAGTTGGTGTTGCGGGGCACGATGCAGATCTCGAGCCGGTGCAGTCCGAGCTCCTCGAAGGCGTACCGGGCCAGCACGACCACCGCCTCGGAGGTGTACGACCGACCGGCACGGGCCTGATCGATCCAGTATCCGACGGACCCGCCCAACATCGCTCCGCGCACCACGTTGTTGAGGTTCATCTCGCCGGCGAAGTTGTTGTCGACGAAGATTCCGAACGCGTACGCGGTGCCGGTCTGACGTTCGCGGTCGCGCAGCGCGCAGCGGGCCGAGAATGCGTCGCGATCGGAGCGCGGGTCGGGGGAGTTCGCCGGGCGCGACGGTTCCCAGACCGTGAGCCAGTCGTGGTTGCGTCGACGCACGTCCGACCAGGCCGCGAAGTCGGGCGGCACGAGTGGGCGGAGCACCACTCTCTTGCCGTAGAGGCGCACACCGGAGGTGCGGGCGGGATGGATGTCGTGCGTGGTCATGGTCTCGCTCCGCGGAGCAGTTCAGCACACATTCCGTCGAGAATGTTGCGGGACGACACCACGATCTCCTCCGCGTCCCAACGGCGCAGGAGTCCGACCAACACGCACAGGCCGCCGACGATGACGTCGGCGCGATCGGCGGGCAGGCCGGGGTTGTGCCGGCGGTCCGCGAGGGGCTCGGTGGCCAAGGTTCGAAAGACCTCCTCGACCGCCGGTCGCGAAAGGACGAAGCCGTGCAGTCGAGCGGGGTCGTGGTCGTCGAGGCCGATTTCGACCGCGGCCGCGGTCACGATGGTGCCGGCCACCCCGATGATCTGACGGGCGCCGAGGATGGCCGGTACGTCGCGCACGAGTTCGTCGAACAGGTCCTGGGCGTCGCCGATCGCGTTCAACAGCTCCTCGGGGCGCGGTGGGTCGTGGCGCAGGTGGCGTTCGGTGAGGCGGACGGCGCCCACGTCGATGCTGTGGGTCGATCGCAACTCGGTGTCGCCGTGGGCGAATTCGGTGGACCCGCCACCGATGTCGACCACCACGTGACCGGTGTGGTCGAGTCGCAGTCCGGTCGTCGCCCCGAGATACGACAGGCGACCCTCCTGCGGTCCCGAGATCAACTCGGGCCTCACGCCGGTGATCGCTTCCACCCGGTCGAAGAACTCCTCGCGGTTGGCGGCGTCGCGACAGGCGCTCGACGCGGCGATGCGCAGGGGCACGTGATCGCCGCAGGTCGAGATGATCGCGTGATGGGAGGTGATGCGGGCGAGCGTTCGCTCGATGGCGTCGTCGGCCAGACGACCGGTGCGATCGACGCCGGCTCCGAGCCGGGTCACCGCGACGATCCGCTCGCGCGTCGCTCCGTCGTCGTCGACCACCAGGAGATTCGTCGAGTTGGTGCCGATGTCGATGGCGGCCACCGGCACGTCAGGTCCTCGCTTCCAGGTGTCCGGCGACCCAACGTCCGACGGGATCGTCTCCGCCGACGAGGTGCCACGCGTAGTGGGCGTGGAGGCACTTCACACCGACGCGAGTGCCGGCCACGCCCCCCGTCGGACGCGGACCCACGTGTCCCGTGGGGATCGCGGCGTCGCGCTCGGCGGCGTAACGCCGGTGGGCCACGGCCAGCGAGTCGGCGTCGACCTCGGCTTCGGCGCGGTCGACGCCACCGTCGGCCTCGAGGCGGCTCACGGCCACCGTCAGATCGGGATCGCAGAGCCAATAGAGCGTCGGCATCGGCGTGAGATCGTCCATCAGGGGAGCGTTGCGCAACACGACGGGGTCACCGTTCGCCGCCCGGAGAGCCACCTCGAAGGCCCCGGCCGGACGCCGTCCGAGCAACCGGGTGACGCGATCGATGTCGTCGGGAGTCGGCACCGAACGGTCCGGCTCAGGCCTTCTTGCGACGACGCGAGAAGACGCGCTTCAAGAAGACACCGAGTGCGGCCAAACCCGCCAGCACCGGCAGGATGCGCTTCATCATCGCGCCACCGGCCACGTCCTGCAGGTTCAACGGTTCGGCGGCCGGACCCTCGATCTTGCGAACCTTGGGCAGTTCGGTGTCGGCGACGGGCGACGCGTCCGACGGTGCGGACGAGCCCGCCGCGTCGGCGATCGGATCGCCGGCATCGATCAACGTGTTGAGATTGTCGGCGAACTGGGCGATGAGTTTCTCGCTGATGTCGGTCATCGCTCCACGGCCGAACTGGGCCACCTTGCCGGTGATCGCGAGGTCGGTGACGACCGAGCACTCGGTGGTCGTGGCGGTCAGCGAGGTGAGCTGGGCGGTGATGGTGGCCGACGCGTTGCCCTTTCCACCGGTGTCGCGCCCCGAGGCCTTGAGCGTGGCCTTGAAGTTGGTGTCGTCGCGCTCGGCGAACTGCGCCTCGCCCTTGAACTGGGCGACGATGGGGCCGACCTTGATCTTGACGACGCCCTTGTAGACGTCACCGTCGATCTCCTGCAGTTGAGCGCCGGGAAGACACGGGGCGATGCGCTCGAGATCGGTCAGGATCTTCCACGTCTCGGCGATCGGTTGGTTGACGGTGATCGAGTGGTTCAGGTCCATGGTGCGAGATCCTCCTCGGTTTCGATGTCGTCCGCGGAACCCTCGCAGGCTACTTCTCGGACGAGTTCGGGGCGCAGGCGCATGAGGTCGCGAGCGCCGACGTCACCGGTCGTTGGTAACAGAGACCACACGGACTCGGCCAGGCGGACCGGATTGCCGCGCACGCCGTCGTAGGT
>JBJTFY010000268.1:0-3406 GCA_046093625.1 Actinomycetota bacterium | reverse complement strand
GGTAGTCCCCCGGACCGAGCTCTTGACCCCCGATCGAAGCGTGTCCTTCGATCATGAACAACTCTTCTCCTTTGGGGTGGAGGTGTGGTTTGCCTCTTGTGCCCTGCTGCATCTGAACCTCAACGGTGGCGCCACCGTCGTCGTGGAGGCGAAGAACGCGAAACTTACCTGCGCCATCGGGGTTGTCGAACCATTCACCAGACTCTGATGCCACGAACTGAGTACTCATGTTGAGACCACTTCCTTCCAACCGAGGAACCCCTTCAACGAGTCCATGAACTGTTCAGGCAGTTCGGCGAATGCCTGATGTCCACACGGCAACTTCACGAACTGAGCAGAGCGCATGGCCCGCTTTGCTCGACGACCGTCGACCAGCCACGGCAAAATCGGGTCACGCGTTCCCCAGAACACGAGAATCGGAACTTCGATCGCCGAAGCATCGGCACGAGAGTCATGCTCTCGGTCGGTGAAGCTGCGCCAAATCTTGGCGAACACTCGAGCCTTGTTCACATCGCGAGACGCTTCGACGGAGGCGTTCCTGATCGACTGGACTGCCGCTGTTCTTCTTCGGAGATACAGGCGAGGGAGAAGTCGCAACGCGACCGGCGCGACCCTGTCCGAACCGAACAGTCTGCAAGCCAGAAGAGTGCTCGGCCATCGGGGGGTGAACCCTCCGGGGTTGATCACAACGACGTTCCGCACGAGGTCCGGCCGACGAGCCGCGGTTCGGAGTGCCGCGAAACCGCCAATCGAGTTTCCGATCAGCGTGTACGGCCCTTCGTCAATCTCGTCAAGGAGAGTGGGGAGTAGGTCGGCGAAGGAGCAGGCACCGGGTTCGTGTGACGGACCGCTGTCACCGTGACCTGGCCAGTCGATGGCGAACACCTTGGCCTGCCTGGCCATGGTGTCGACGACAGAATCGAAATCATGGTGGCTTCCACCGTTTGCGTGAAGGAGAACCAGCGATGGCCCGTCACCTTTGACGCGAACCGCAACGTCCCCGATACGCCGTGTTTCGGATTGCACGTGCCGATAGTACATGACCACTTGGTCATGTACTAATCAACGGTCGACCATGCAGAAATTGTTGGGTTTCCAAAACCAAACGCGGCGTTCCGCCATTCGGGCACAAGACGCATCTGCGGGTGTTCATCGATCCGGATCTGTTGCAGTACGACGAGGTGTGGGCGGCTGCAGGCACGTGGAACGACGTGTTCGGAATCGAGCCGCAGAAGTTGGTGGAAGCCAGCGGCGGCGAGGTCACCGACCTGAAACGCGTCTAGAGCTCTCTCAATTGGAGTTTCGGAGTCTGCAAGAATCATTCGATGTTGATCACTCATCTTGTCGACCGTTTCTACGGAGAAATGTGGAACGAAGTGAATCTCTTAGTGGCACCCGAGATTCTTCATCCGGAGGTGTCGTTCAGAGGATCGATTGGTCTCGGGGCATCTGGCCGAACGGAAGTGTGTAACTACATCTCGATGGTGACGACCGCATTGTCGGAGTATCGATGCGATGTTCAAAGTGTGATTGCGAATGACAATCGTGCAGCCGTGAAAGTTTGCTTCTCAGGCATTCATGTTGGTGAGTTTCTGGGATACCAACCAACTGGGCGTGGTGTGGAATGGATGGGTGCGGGGTTCTTCACCTCTAGCGAAGATCTCCTTCAAGACATCTGGGTATTGGGAGACCTAGCAACACTCAAGACGCAGCTTGAAGGACCTTCGTAGGCGACAGCAGCCACGAATGGCAAAAGGGTTTCCAAACTCAGGTGTGGCGTGCCCCCCTTTGGTCATAAGTCGCATTAGCGGGTGTTCATCGACCCGGATCTGTTGCAGTACGACGAGGTATGGGCTGCGGCCGGTACGTGGAACGACGTGTTCGGAATCGAGCCGCAGAAGTTGGTGGAAGCCAGCGGGGGAGTCGTCATCGACCTGAAGCGCAACTAACGAGAACGATCGGTCTCTCGCCCGAGCCAGAGGCCGAGAATCAGTATGACTCCCGCACCCCCAAGAATCGTCGCTGAGTAGGCCGTCGCTTCATGAGGACCTGACGAAGCGAACCAGCTTCGGAAGAACGTCGTCGCAAGAGAGTCGAGGACGAGCGCCGGTGCGATTCCGGCGATTGCCATGCTGGGTCTCCATGATGGGGGAGTCGAGAGAAGGCGAAACGCGGCGAGTTCCACCAAGACGAACAACGCAGTCGCGGCCACCATCCAAGCCCAGAAGACGGAGCGGGATTCGGTCGGGTCGTAGTCGTTCGGGAAGAAATGCTGGAAGACGAGCAGGTAGCCGATCCATCCTCCAACTGCCAGGGTGAAGAATACGGTGAGTTGGCCACGGTACGTAGATGAAATCTTCATGCTCCACCTCCCGAGGCAGCGGCGAATTCGTTCTGGATCGTCGCCAGGTCGAAGTAGTCCCGCCATTTCGCGACGATGGCTTTCGGGTCCGGTTGATTCATGGAAGCCTCCTTTTGTAGTGATGACTACAAGAACGATAAACGTAGTAGTCGCTACAGTCAAGAGTGTGGGTTACCGACATTCGAGAGATGATGTGGTCAAGGCGGCGGCCTCCATCGCCCTGCGTGATGGGATGGCCAAACTCACGTATCGGAGGGTGGCAGAAGCGCTCGGGATCAGCGATCGGATGGTCGTCTATTACCTGCCTTCCAAGGAAGACCTCGTGCTGGCAGCCGTGGGGGCACTCTCGGTGCGGATGCAGACGATCCTTGAGCAGGCGTTCGGGGACAAACATCGTTCACCCGACGAACTTCTGAAGATGGCCTGGCCGGTACTCACGAAGAAGAGTGCAGATCGAATCTTCGCGCTGTTTCTCGAGGTGGTCGGCTTGTCTGCAGCCAAGGTCGAGCCGTACGAACTGATTTCGAAATCGATCTTGGATGGGTGGATTCGCTGGTTGTCGGATCGCATCGATGCCCCGACCGAGCGAGATCGACGTCGCGGGGCACTCGCCGTAATCGCCCGGATCGATGGGCTTCTTCTGTTGCGCCACGGTCACGGCGTAGGAGCCGCAGACGAGGCTGCCCGAGCGCTCGGTCTGCTGAGCAAATAGCGAGACGTTGTGAGATTGACACCGGCGCACTCATCGGGTTGCCAAAGCCAAACGAGGTGTGCCACCCTTTGGTCACAAGACGTATCTGCGGGTGTTCATCGACTCGGATCTGTTGCAGTACGACGAGGTGTGGGCTGCTGCGGGAACGTGGAACGATGTGTTCCCCATCGCACCGGATGATCTCGTTCGCACCAGTGGTGCGGCGGTCACCGACTTAAAGCGCGCCTGATTTCGATGGTTGTCGTTTCTGACATCCTACGATTTCATCGTGGCGAAGTCGATCAGAGATTGGTTATCGGGTGGAACAAGAACGTCCGTCGGCCAAGCTGACC
>JBJTFY010000267.1:0-8854 GCA_046093625.1 Actinomycetota bacterium | reverse complement strand
CGGTAGCGGCCCGCGCCCCGGCGCCGCCCCCCTGCGCCCGGCGGGCTGAAACCGTCGTCGGCCATGCGTTCGGCTTCGTCGAGCACGACCACGTCCACACCCGACACGTCGATCTCGTCGGACTTCAACAAGTCGATCAAGCGCAACGGCGTGGCCACGATGATCTCGATGCCCTTGGCGAGGGTCTCGACCTGCTGGTGTCGACTGGAGCCGCCGTACACCGCCAACACCTTGCGACCGGAGTGGCGCGCGAGCGGCTCGAGCACCTCGGCCACCTGCACCGCCAGTTCGCGCGTCGGTACGAGGACCAGACCGAGCGGGCGCATCGGTTCGGCCTTCGCCGATATGCGCGAGAGCATCGGCACGCCGAAGGCCAAGGTCTTGCCCGAGCCGGTCTTGGCCCGGCCGCACACGTCATGACCTTGCAAGGCGACCGGAATGGCCTCGACCTGGATGGCGAACGGATTGGCGAAGCCGCAGGCGGCCAGACCGGCGTCCACTTCGGGAGGAACCCCGAGGCGAGCGAATCCGGTGGGTGTTTCGACCGGCGGAAGAACGTTGATGGTGGTGAGTGGTTGCGCGGGGCCGGAAACTTCGTCTTGTCCGGCTGGGCGAGGAGGACGTCGTCTGCCTCGTGGCGCACCCTTTCTGGGGGTGGGTTCTGTCATGTCGCCGCTCAGGGTATCCCCTGCGATCGACATCGGTGCGTCCGTTGGCGACCGATGTGTCCCGACCTCCTACTGTTTCGTCCATGCGCGTGCCCTTGACGATCATCGATCACATCCGTCGAGCCGAACTTCTCTATCCCGACCGTGTCGCGGTGGTGGACGAGCCCGATCAGCCCGCCCCGTCATGGGGAACCCTCACCTATCGCGAGATGGCCGAGCGGGCTCGGGCCCAGGCCGCGGGTCTCGACGCGCTCGGAATCGAGGCCGGTGAGCGGGTGGCCATGGTGTCGCACAACTCGGCCCGACTCCTCACGAGTTTCTTCGGCGTGTCCGGGTCGGGGCGCATTCTCGTCCCGGTGAACTTCCGACTGGTCGCCGAGGAAGTGAAGTACATCGTGCAGCACAGCGGGGCCCGAGTGCTGTTGGTCGACCCCGAACTCGAAGAGGCGATGAGTTCGGTCGAGTGCGAGCACAAGTTCGTCATCGGATCGAGTTCCGACGACGCGCTGATGCGATTCGGAGTGGAACCGAAAGCATGGACCCCCGACGAGGACGCCACCGCCACCATCAACTACACCAGCGGCACCACGGCGCGCCCCAAGGGCGTGCAGTTGACCCACCGCAACCTGTGGCTGAACTCGGCCACCTTCGGCTGGCAGATGGGCGTGAACGATCGCGACGTGTACCTGCACACGCTCCCCCAGTTCCACTGCAACGGTTGGGGCATGGTCTACGCCGTCACCGGAATGGGCGGAACCCACGTCGTGTTGCGCAAGGTGGACGGCGGCGAGATCCTGCGTCGCATCGAGCGTCACGGAGTCACCATGTTGTGCGGTGCTCCCGCCGTGGTGAACGCGATCCTCGACGCCGCCGCGACGTGGGACGGGCCGATTCCGGGCCGCGACCGGGTGCGCATGGTCGTGGCCGGCGCACCTCCGCCCACACGCACGATCGAACGCATGGAGACCGAACTCGGCTGGGAGTTCGTCCAGTTGTACGGGCTCACGGAGACCTCGCCGTTCCTGACCATGAACCGCACCCGTTCCGAGTTCGACCACCTCTCCCCCGCCGAACGCGCGCAGAAACTGTCGCGCGCCGGTTCGCCCGCGCTCGGTGTCGAGTTGCGTATCTCACCCCAGGGCGAGGTGCTGGCCCGCGGGAACGTGATCATGGAGGGCTACTGGAACCAGCCCGAGTCCACGGCAGACGCCATCCACACGGCCAGCGACGATCCGAACGGTGTCGAGTGGTTCCACACCGGCGACGGCGGCATCCTCGACGACGATCACTACGTCACCATCAGCGACCGCAAGAAGGACGTGATCATCTCGGGCGGCGAGAACGTGTCCTCCATCGAGGTGGAAGACGCCATCTTCAGTCACCCCGAGGTGAACGAGGTCGCCGTCATCGGAGTTCCCGACGAGAAGTGGGGCGAATTGGTGCTCGCTCTGGTCGTGAAGTCCGCCGACTCCTCTCTCACCGAGGACGAACTGATCGCGTACGCCAAGACCAAGTTGGCGGGCTACAAGTGCCCGAAGAAGGTGGAGTTCCGCGACGCGCTGGCCCGAACCGCCACCGGCAAGCTGCAGAAGTTCAAACTGCGCGAGCCGTATTGGGCCGGGCACACGCGCCAAGTCAACTAACCACCGCCTCGTCGCCCTCGGATCGTAAGGTTGGATCGTGCTCGCGGAGATCGTCGTCCCGGATCTGGCCACCAACACCCCACTCTGGCTGGGTCTGCTGGCCGTCTACGTGAACGCGGTGGTCGGGGCGTTGCGTGGCTACACCGACCACAGTCGACACTGGGACATCGTGGGGGTCAGCGTCTTCGCGCTGTTGATGGGATTGGGTGGTGGCTTCATCCGCGACCTCCTGATCGGCAACCTGCCCGCCGAGTCGTTGCGCGAGCCGTGGTACGTCACGACGGTCATCGGCGGAATCATCACGATCGTTCTGGTCCACCGACGTGTCGAGCGCGTCCGACCGGTCATCGACTTCCTCGAGGCACTGGCCCTCGGTTTGTTCGCCACCATCGGAGTCGCCTACGCCCAGGAGTCCGGACTTCCCTTCATCAACACCGTTCTCATCGGCACCCTCTCGGCGGTGGGAGGCGGAATGCTGGTTTCCATCCTGCAGGCCCAGACGTCGCAGGTGCTGGTGTCCAGTACCCCATTGGCGCTGTTGGCCGTTCTGGGTTCACTCGTCTACGCATCGGTCGCCGAGTGGCGATCGGACATCGCGTCGTTCGCCGGCGTCGCGGTGGTGGTGATCGCCCAGTATCTGGTCGACCACTTCGACGTCAAGACGCGCCCCGCGGGCGGCCGGGCCCGCACCGACTGACCGGGGTCAGATGAAGGTGGCCCACTGGTCGAGGGGCATGCGTTCGGAGCGCAGGGTGTTGATGGGCGCCGATTCGTCGACGTGCCCGATCGCCACCCCGCAGAACAACATCTCGTTCTCCGGAGCTCCGACGAACGACGAGATCGCCTTGTGGCGGATCGACCAGTACTCCTGAGGGCAGGTGCCCAGTCCGCGCTCGACCGCCAGCAACATGAAGGTCTGCAGGAACATTCCGGCGTCCGACCACTGCGGTTGGTTCATCTGACGATCGAGGAACATGAAGATCGCGGCCGGCGCGCCGAAGAAATCGTTGTTCTGCGCGAACTGCGCCCGCCGCGCCTCCTTGTCCTCGCGAGCCACGCCGATGGTGGCGTACATCATCTCGCCGATACGAAACACGTTGCTCTTGTAGGGCTCGGTCATCCCCTTCGGATACATGTCGTACTCCGGGGCGTCCATCGGCGCTTGCGAGGGGAGATACTCGCGCAACCGCGCCATCGAGTCACCGTTGACCACGTAGACGCGCCATGGTTGCAGGTTGCCGCCACTCGGGGCGCGCGACGCATCGGCGAGCAGTGAGCGCAACGTCTCGTCGCTCACCGGATCGGGACGGAACTTGCGCACCGACATGCGCTTGTCGACGGCTTCGGAAACTCTCATGGTTCGAGATTAGTTGCGGGACTCAGGGGGCCGCGGTGGGGCGGGCGATCAACAAACCGTCGACACCCCGGGAGATCATCTCGGTGTAATAGTCGGTGTTCTCCTGCTCGCCATCGCTCATCCACACCCACACCTCGTAGCCCTCGCCGTGCGCGCGCGTGACGGTGTCGGCGGTGAGCACCTCGATGCCCTCGTAGATCGGAGGCGCCTGCAGGACGACGTCGCGCGGGTCCAAGGGAGCGCCCGCGAGATACCAGTTCACGAGGCTGGTCTGTCCCGGACTGGTGGCCACGTCGGCGATCAACGAGCGGAACTCGGTGAGCACGCTGTCGTCGAAGGACACCACGATCACCGAATCGACACGGTCGAGCTCATCGATCAGGCGAGCCAACTCGGCGGCGGCGGCCATGGCGCGATCGATCTGCGGTTCTCCGGACTCGGTCTCGGGAATCTTGATCTCGACGTCGAGCACGTGATCGGGGAACGCGCGCGCGACCTGTTCGAAAGTCGGGATTCCGAAGTCGTCGGCGGTGTAACCATCGGGGGCGTCACGATCCCCGGTGCGAACCCCGCGGAACACGTAGGCGTCCTCGGGGAGGGACTTGTCGCTCCAGACCCCACCGGAGAACCAGTAGGCGTTGTCCATGGCTTGCAGTTCGGCCGCCGTGTAGGAACCGACGAGACCGGTGTCATTGGTGAGGCGGTCGACCGTGTTGTCGTGCTGCACCATCAGAACACCGTCGGCACTGAGCATGACGTCCATCTCCAGCACGTCGGCGCCGCCGAGGGCCGCCTCGGTGAAGGCGTACATCGTGGAGTGCGGCCAGTCGAAATCGCCACCGGCGTGGGCGATGACGATCGGACGGTCGAGGGCCAACAAGTCGTCCACGTTGGTCGCCTCGGGGGCCGTCACCTGCTCGATGGCATACATCGGCGCTTCGGTCGCCGGAGCGTCCGTGGGTTCCACATCGGTGGTCACGGGTTCGGTCACGGGGGCCGGGGCGGACGAGTCGCCCCCACCACAGGCCACGGCCACGGACAACGCCGCGCCGATCACGAAACTGGTGCCGAGGGAATGGATTCGAAGGCGATTCACCCGTCCATCCTGCCAGCCCAAGGGGAATGCGGCCGGGATGGCGGTCACGTAAAGGTTGCCATTGATTACCTGTATCTGATTACATGGTTCGCATGGCAGATAAAAAGCTGGCGACAAACGAGGCGGCCTGGACCTTCCTGACGAACCATTCGCACGTCCTCATCTGCATCGCCAAACAGCCCGACATCCGGCTCAGTGAGGTGGCCGATCTGGTGGGCATCGGTGAGCGATCGGTGCACCGGATCGTCCACGATCTCGAATCGGCCGGCTACCTGCAGGTGATCAAGGATGGCCGGCGCAACGTGTACCGCATCGACCTCGATCGACCGTTGCGTCATCGTCTCGAGTCCGAACATCACGTGCGTGCGGTCGTGGCCCCGCTCGTGCGGCGGGCGAAGGTCGGCAAGTGACCGCCATATCGATCGCCGACAGCCTGCTCACCGCACCGCTGATCGCCTTCGTGGCGTCGATGTTGCTCACGCTCGCTCGCTTCGACGTGCGCTTGCCCGAGTCGTTGTACCCGATTTTGTCGACGTTCCTTCTACTGGCGATCGGTATCAAGGGCGGTCGGTCGCTCGCCGAGTCCGAACTCGCCGACCTCTGGGGACCTCTCCTCGCCGCGCGCGTACTCGGCGGCGTCACCCCGCTCGTCGCCGTTGTCGCCATGCGTTCCGTCGGTCGGGTCTCGACCGTCGACTCGGCCGCCGTGGCGGCCCACGACGGATCGGTCTCGGCGGTCACGTTCACGGTCGTGCTCGCCACGCTCGACGCGCGAGGCATCGAGTTCGAGGGCTTCATGGCCGGGCTCCTGGCGGTGCTCGAGGTGATTGGCATCGTGGTGGCGCTCTTTCTCGCCCGCTCCTCCGACGGAGGGGGCCACTGGCGATCGGCCCTGACCGAAGTGGTTCGGGGTCGCAGCATCGCACTGCTGATGCTCGGACTGGTCATCGGTTCCGTCGTCGGTTCGGAACGACTGACCCCGACGGACCCTCTGTTCAAGGGCCTCTTCCCCGGGGTGCTCGCACTCTTTCTCGTCGAACTCGGGGCCACCGCCGCGGAAAGATTGCGCGACGTGCGCAACGACGGACTCCGCCTCGCTCTGCTCGGTGTCGCGGTTCCCCTGACCAACGGTGCCATCGGTGCGGTCGGTGGACGGATCGCCGGGTTGTCCACCGGGGGTGTCGCCGTCATGGCGACCCTGGCCGCGAGCGCCTCGTACATCGCCGCTCCGGCCGCGGTTCGTATCGCCTTGCCGCGGGCCAACCCGAGTCTGTACATCACCGCTTCGTTGGGCATCACCTTTCCGTTCAACCTGACGATCGGGATTCCCCTGTACATCGTCTTGGCGCAGGCCATCACCTGATTGGAGACCGCATGAACACCGTCAGCCGTCGACTCGTGACGATCATCGCCGAATCGGTGATCGAACAACGCCTCATCGCCGACGTCAAGAAATGCGGGGCCAAGGGCTATTCGGTGGGCCACGTGAGGGGCGAGGGTCAGACCGGTGGTCGAGCCCTCGACATCACCGGCT
Source organism: Actinomycetota bacterium (assembly GCA_046093625.1). Lineage (GTDB taxonomy): Bacteria > Actinomycetota > Acidimicrobiia > Acidimicrobiales > Ilumatobacteraceae > Casp-actino8. The sequence continues at coordinate 2,556 of JBJTFY010000267.1, read as the reverse complement.
CGAGCCTCCGACTGGAGACGGTGGTCACCGATGCGGTCGCCGATGCGATCCTCTCGATGCTCGGCGCCGAGTACTTCGACCGCTACGCGGTGGTCGCTTGGGTGACCCCGGTGTCGGTGGCCCGCCCGGAGCGATTCTGACGCTCAGACGCCGAACGACTGCAGAACGCGTTCCGCATCCTTGGTGTCCACCTTGGGGAACTCGAACCCGAGTTCCGAACCGTCGTCGAGGGTGAACACCACCGTCAGCATCTTGACCATCGACACCCTCGTCGATCCCCTCTCCACTCGCACGACGCGCGATCGCTCCACCGATCCGATGTGCTCCTGCGGCAATCCGCGCATTCCGCCGGCGGAGACGAGCAGGAGACGGCGGTCGGTGGCCAGCAGGTACACGCCGTTGCGCATGGCGGTCTCCAGATCGTCGGCCACGATCCTCTTGTCGCGATTGTGGGCGATGAACGCGCCGATGGCGCCCCCCACGAACATCGGGGCGCGGTCCTTGGCGAAACGCTTCACCCCGCCCAGGGGCATCGCCTTGGCGGCCGCATGTATGGCCTCACCCTGAGCCAGCGCCGGTTGTCGGTCGAGAAACTCGCGGAGTCGTTCTTCGGTGTCAGCCATGCGTCGAAGCGTAAAGGACGAACGACTGCCACGGAACCAAGGTCTCCGACAAGGTTCCGACAAGAACCTCGCCCTCGGAGAAGTCGTCGGGAACCGTGAATCGCACGGTCGCGCCCGACAGATTCGCCACCACCAACAACCGCTCGTCGCCGAGAGTGCGTCGATAGGCGAAGACCGAGGGGTCGTCCGGGGTCGCCAATTCGAAGTCACCGTCGACGACGACCGGCAGGGTGTGTCGCAGTTCGATCAGGCACCGGTAATGGTGGAACACGGAATCGGGGTCGGCCACGGCGTGGGCGGCGTTGACCGTGACGTGATTCGGGTTCACCGCGATCCAGGGCTCGCCCGTCGTGAAACCCCCGTGACGGGAGGATTCCCACTGCATCGGGGTGCGCGAGTTGTCCCGGCTCCGGGCCCGCAACGAATCGAGGATCGTTGCGTCGTCGACGCCCCTGTCGCGGGCTTCGGCGATCCAATTGACCGACTCCACGTCGCGGAACTGATCGAAGGAGTCGAACGGGAAGTTCGTCATACCGATCTCTTCGCCCTGGTACACGTACGGCGTGCCGCGCATGAGGTGCAATACCGTCGCCCATGCTTTGGCGCTCGGCACTCGAAACTCTCCGTCGTCGCCCCATCGCGACACCGACCGCGGTTGATCGTGGTTGTTCCAGTACAGCGAGTTCCAACCGTTCACGATGCCGGTCTGCCACCTGGCCAAATTCCTCTTGAGCTCGACGAGTGGAAGCGGACGCGGGCTCCATTTGGGTTCACCGGGCACCGCATCGAGGTGCATGTGTTCGAACGTGAAGACCATGTTCAACTCGCGACGCGCCGGATCCGTGTACGCCTCGGCTTGCTCGACCGTCACCCCGGGCATCTCGCCGACGGTCAACAAACTCCGGCCCGCCAAAACCTCACGGTTCATCTCCTGGAGGAACTCGTGCATCCGGGGGCCGTTCGCCATCGCGAAGTACATGTGCCCGTCGGAGAACGGCTCGGTCTTCGACAACAGGTTGATGACGTCCATCCGGAAGCCGTCGACCCCCCGTTCGATCCAGCGGTTCATCATGTCGTACACCGCGCGCCGGACGTCGGGGTTCTCCCAGTTGAGATCGGGCTGGCGTCGGGTGAACTGGTGCAAGAAATACTCGCCGGTGGTGGAATCGAATTCCCAGGCCGAGCCCGAGAAGTACGAGCGCCAATTCGTCGGCTCGGCGCCGGGAGTGCCGGGAGTACGACCGTCACGCGCCGGACGCCACCAGTACCAATCGCGCTTCGGGTTGTCGGGGCTGGATCGACTCTCGATGAACCACGGGTGCTCGTCGCTCGTGTGATTGACCACCAGGTCCATCACCAACTTCATGCCGCGCTCGTGAACCGCGGCGATCAGTTCGTCCATGTCGTTCAAGGTGCCGAATGTCGGATCGATGTCCTCGTAGTCGCTGATGTCGTAGCCGTTGTCGTCCTGCGGGGATTTGTAGACGGGCGACAACCACAACACGTCGACACCGAGGCGTTGGAGGTAATCCAGCTTCGAGCGGATCCCGGGCAAGTCGCCGACGCCGTCACCGTTCGAGTCGGCGAAGGATCGCGGATAGATCTGATAGACGACCGACGACTTCCACCAGTCTCCAGTGCCCACACGACAACGTTAGATGAGTCGCCCACTTCGACGATCTCGGTGTCCCGAATCCGGCCGTTCCTACGGCGCTCGTTGCCCTACATTCGGTCGAGGAGGGTTGGACGTGACGGAACGATTCGAGATTCGACGCGACGAGGACGACGAATTGTGCGGCTTCGTCGCCGAACGCGACGGGGTCTGGTGGGCGCTCACCGTCTTCGGAGCCGGTCTCGGCGACTTCCCCGACCGGGCCCGAGCCGAGACGATCGTGCGGGAACAGGGTTTGGCCAGCCTCGCCGAGCACTGGGA
>JBJTFY010000266.1:0-6337 GCA_046093625.1 Actinomycetota bacterium | reverse complement strand
TCGGTGACGCGGAAGGTCACCGCGGTCTTGGTGCCCACCGACGCCGACGGGTCGGCCACGAAGGTGGGCACACCGGTCGCCTGGTCGATGCTCCAGTCACCCTGTCCCGCGATGGTGAACGACGTCTTGCAGACGGTGTCGGCCGGATCGACGAGACAGGGTCCACCCAAGGTTCCGGCCCTCAATCCGGTTCCGGTCGCGAGAGCGGACGCACCGATCACGTTGGTGAAACTCAACGAAGCACCCGGTAGCACTCTCTTGGTCTCGGGAAGGGCCGTCGGTGCCGGGGGCGCGGTGATCGTTGGTGTGATGATCGCCGCAGCGGTGGCACCGTACGAATCCGTGAACTGGTAACCGGGACGAAGCGTGGGAGTGCCGGCAAAGGACGAGTCGGGCGTGAAGGTCACCTGACCGGTGGCGGGATTCACCGTGTAGGTGCCCTCACCGGGGGATGACAGTGACGTCGCCGTGCAGTTGGGGGCGGTCTGGGCCGCCGCGCACAACTTCACCGTCGACCCGGAGATCGTGAGTGCGGGATCCTTGGTGTCGTTGCCGAGCACCGAGATGACCAAGGGGGTGTCGTACGGACCGGTATGTGCGTCGTTGGTTGCCGTCGGAGAATTCGGTGGCTGGATCGTCGGTGTGAGCTTGGCCGTCGAACACGACGTGCTCGGTGTGAGTGGAGCCCAGGTTCCACCCATCTGGTTGCACACCATGTACAGCGGTGGCGCATCGGGTGTGCCCACGTAGTTCGGCGCCGGAGTGAACGTGATGCGACCGGTGGCCTGATCGAGCACGTAGGTTCCCTCGGGCTTGTTCACCGAGGTCGCGGTGCAGCCCGGAGCGGATTGCCCCGACCCGCACAATCTCAGCGTTCCGGGGTCGGGGCTCGCGGTGCCGACCGACGAGTACGCCGACATCGACGGACCGGTGGTGGTGCCACCGGAGTCGTTGGCCAGCGGATCGAACACCACCGAGTTGGCGAACGGACTCGTGCCGGAATCATTCGACGGTTTCACGGCCGGTGGTGGCAACGCCTGAGCGGACAACGTCGACGAACCGAACTGGCCCACGCCGTCGGCGACCACGTAACGCGCCGTGGCGGTTCCGGTGAACACGTTCGAACCACCGACGTAACTTCCCGCACAGGTCACACCCGCCACGGCGGTGCACGGCACGAAGGTCACCGTCCCGTCCGAATTCACGGTGAACTTGCCGACGTCGTCGATCGACAGACTCGACAAATGGCAGTTGGTCCCGTTGTACGGCGCCGAAACGAGGGTCGGACACAACTTCAACGACGCCGGGTTCAGCGACGTCGACGTCGCCGCCGAATCGTTCGACAACGGCGACAGCACCTGGGTCTCGTTCTGTTCGTCCACCGATGAGTCCGGGTTGGCGGTGGGCGGAGGAGGAACGATCGGCGTGAGGGTCGACGTCGCGGTCTGACCGGTGGAGTCGGTGACCCGATACGTGACCGGGGTCTTGGTCCCGGAGGTGACACCCGAGTTGGCCGTGAAGGTGACCACGCCCGTGCCGGTGTTCAACGACCACGTTCCTTCGCCGGCCACCGACACCGAGGTCGCACAGGTCGCCGGGGCGGCCGGAGCGATCAGGCACGTCGCGGCATTGTTGAACGCGGGACCACCCGTCGATGCGAGTCCACCGGCCCCGGTGAGAGTCGTGAACGTCGCGATTCCTCCCGGGATCACCGTCTTCGACTGCGGGTTCGCGGTCGGAGCCGCCGGTGGCGTGACGGTCGGAGTGATGGTGGCGAGGCTCTTCTGGCCGAAGTTGTCGGCCACCGCGTACTTGATCGGGGTCGCGATGCCGGTGAAGGCGGGCAACGGATCGAACGTCACGGTTCCGGTCGTGGTGTTCAAGGTGTACGTGCCCTGGTTCGAGATCGTGATCGTGTTGCCCACCGACGTGCACGACGCCGCGGCAGTGACGCTGTTGAGACATATCCCAGACGGAACCGCCACCAACGACGCCCCCGAACCCGCCGTGTCGTTGGCGGTGGGCGAATACACCTGATTCGTGTCCCACGGACTCGTCTGAGTGTCGGCGTTTGCCGTCGGTGGTGGAACCACCTTGGGGGTGTAGGTGGACGAGGCCGTCTGGCTCATGCTGGTGCCGACCTGATACGTCACCGGAGTCGCCGAACCGGTGAAGGCCGCGGTGCACGACGGCGTCATGACGGGTGTGTTGACGCCGGAACACGGGGTGAAAGTGATCACACCATTCGAGGTGTTCACCGAGTACGAGCCCTGCCCGGACACCACGAGAGACGTTGCCGTGCAGTTGGGAACCGTCTGACCCGCGCCGCACAGTTTCACGCTGTTCGCCGTGAACGTGATCGAAGCGCCCGCCGTCGTGTCATTGGCGAACGGTGTCACGGTCTGGGTCGCCCCGACGACTCCCGTCGATGTATCGGGGTTTCCGCTGGGTGGCGCTGGAGCGAGCACGGTCGGCGTGAGCGTCGCGAGAACCTTCTGTCCGAGGCTGTCGACCACCACGTACTTGATGGGAGTGGCGGTTCCAGTGAACGTGGACACCGGATCGAACGTCACCGCCCCGGTGGTGGTGTTCAGGGTGTAGGTGCCCTGATTCGCGATCGTGAGGGTGGTCGAGGTGCACGAAGCAACTGCCGTGACCGTGCTCGCACAGATTCCCGACGGAACGGAAACCAAGGTCGCACCGGAGCCCGCGGAGTCGTTGGCCGTCGGGGTGTAGGTCTGGTTGGTGTCCCAGGCTCCGGTCTGCGCGTCCGCGACCGCAGTCGGCGGCGGAACGACCGTCGGAGTGACGGTGGACGTCGCAACCCGTCCGAGCGAATCGGTCGACTGGTACGAGATGGCCGTCGCGGTGCCGGTGAAGGCGGCAGTGCAACCGATGCCCGCCGGAACGTTGTTCGCCGAACACGGCGTGAACGTGATGGAAGTACCCGAGACCGCGTAGGTGCCCTGACCCGTGATCGATCGCGAGGTACCGGTGCATCCGGGAGACGTCTCGGCGGCACCGCATATCTTCAACGCCGTGGACCCGCCCGAATACGAGGCGCCGGACGACGCGGTGTCATCGGCGAGGACCGAGATCGTCTGCACCGCGCCCTGGGCTCCGGCGCTGACGTTCGGTCGTGCGACAGCTGAAGCGACGTACAGACCGTCCACGACGGCACCACCACCGACTGGGACCGTCGCGGCGTTGGAGATCACCTGTACCGGAAACCGCAGGATCACGACGCCGGAGCCACCCGCTCCCGCCGCGTTGACGGTCGACCACCCGCCGTTCTCGTACGTGCCGCCAGTGCCGCACGGGCCACCCGGATTCAGGTACACGTGACCGGCACCCGGCTCGTAGCAACCAGCCCCTTCGTACTGACGCGAACCCGCACCGCCACCGTTGCCGCGGTTCGCCGTGCCGCTCGCCAGCGCCCCCGAACCCGCGGTACCCGCCCAGTTGGCGCCGTCGGCACCGTAGAACACGGTCGACCCCGACATCGACGACGAGACGCCACTGCTCGCCGGATTCGATCCGCCCCCGCCGGCACCTCCACTCGCCGACGCGGTGACTCCGCCCGTGATCGACGTCGATCCCCCGGCCGCACCGGCTGCACCACCTGAGCCGATCGTGACCCCCACGGTTCCGGAGACGGTCGCCGAGCCGGCGACCACCTGTCCACCGGCTCCACCTCGAGTGAGGGTGTTCGTCGTGTAGGCGGCGCCGCCACCGCCACCACCGACGACGAGGTAACTCAACGTCACACCGGTCGGAACACCGACGTTGGCCGTCGTGGATGTGAGAGTTCGCACACAGGTCGAGTTCGTCGCGTCGAATGTCCAACCGGTCGGACACTGGGTGGACGCCGAGACCGTCCCGGTGCCTCCCGTCGCGACGGTCACGCTCGACAGTGCGGCCGTCGCGTTCGTCGATGTCGTCCCGGAGTCGGGGAATCGAACCTTGTAATTGCCCGGGAACAGGAAACCGAACGAATAGTTGCCCGACCCGTCGGTCGTAGTCGTCACGGGCGAGCCGTTGTTGGAGACGACGGCACCCGTCGAATCGAGAAGGGTCACGGTGGCCCCGACGAGCGCGTCACCGGACGTTCCGAGCGTCGCTGTACCCGCTCGTCCGGTCAGAGTTCCACCGCAATCCGGCCCCGCCGGCGCCGCCACCGACAGGTTCACCGACGACGGAGTCATGGTGGTCACGTTGCTGGCCCCGTCGACCGAACTACCGGACGCGGACGCCGTGGTGGTCGCAGCCGACAAACCCGTGAGCACACCGGTGCCGGTCGGACAGTTCACAACGACCAAGGGACGCAGACACAATTGCGGCGAATCACCGATCGCCGTGACCGTCGCACTGCCGGTCGAGGGTGATCCCGTCAGTGTCCCGAACTTCACGCGAAACACGGGTGAGGCACCCGACGACGCGACACTCAGCGCCGATATGTCGGCCTCACCGTTGACGATATTGAACGATCCGACCACCATGCCGTCGCTGACGACGTCGACGGTGGCACCGCTGTACGACGACGAAGGCGGTGACGTGACGGTGAATACGCCCCACTGCTGTATGGAGGCGGTCGACGAACACCCCAACCTCGGGACGATCGTCTCCGGACCGAACACGAGACTTGACGGACCGGCCGTGCAATTGCCACCCGTCGCCGCATCGATGGTCCCGACCCGGCCACTCGTGTCGGCGGCGAACCAGATGCACCCCGGATTCAACGGGTCCTCGATGAAGGTGTAGTGGTCGAAGGTCCCGAATCGAGTGGCTGGCCGGGTGAAACCCGAGCACGCGGCATCGGTGGACGCGTCGTAACACCAGATGTTGCCGTTGCCGTTGCTGGAGAAGATCTTGGTCCCGTACGTTTGTGGTTCGCGGTTCTGTTGACCGCGCATCGAGACATTTGCGGCGAAGTTGGTGGGCACTTGGTACGAGCCACCCGACGGAGTGAAACACGACCATGCGGTACCGCGAGCACAGATGGCCACCAACCGACCGGACGCGTTCGGAAGTGCGACCGGCCCCGTCGCGACGTAGGTCGAAGCGTCGATCGTCCCGGTGATCGCCCCGACCGACGAGTTCCATCCCGAGCAGTACGCACCGGTGGACGGCTCGAGACACGCGAGCCTGGCACTGCTCGTTCCCGAGGCTCGGGCCAACACCCAGAGCTTTCCGGCGATGACCCTCATCGAGACACCCCAGTAAGCGACGACGGTCGAGGGGCCCGGATACTGATTCGAGAAGTTCGCCACCGACGAGGCACCCGACGACCACGAACCGCCGGTGCACGGCCCGAGCGGTGGCGTGGAGATGTTGGCGCACACGACGTTTCCGGTGGTGACGTCGAACGAGTAGATCCGTCCGCCGGACTCGGTGAGGCCCTGCATGAGGTCGTAGGTGCCCGAATTGGGATTCGTGTACGAGCCGAACGAGATGTAGGAACTCGTGAGACCCGACGTCGTGCACGGACCCGGCGCCACTCCGGGAGCGACGCTGACGCAACCGAAGCCGCGCCAAGTGGCACCCCAGGTGGGGTACCACAGTCGGTTGTTCGTCATGTCGACCCACGTGTACGCCGAGAAAGGCGACCCAAAATCCGTGGTGTCGGCCGTTGTCACTCCGATGAAGTAGTCCGACGACCATCCCGCGCACGCGGTGCCGTCGCGAAGGCGACACTTGATCGAAGCACCGCCATTGAACCCGTACTTGTGGTGCACCTGAGTGAAGATCCGGCCATCGTCGTCGAAGGCCACCGTCCACGGATCGAGACCGGGGGTGATCGTGTCGAAGTACCCCGCCGGGGGGAACATCGTCTTCGTCGACGTCCCGCTCGCGATCTGGCTTCCGTTTCTGACACCTTGACTGACCACCGTGCCACTCGCCTTCACGGCCCGCACGGCAGCCCAACCGGTCGCTGTGGAGGGAAGCACCGAGGTGAAGACGGTGCCGTCGGTCGACACCGAAAGAGACCATCCGGTCGGATACACGATGTCGTCGAGCGACGTGATCCTCAATTTCGCGGGGTCGATTGTCTGCACGATCTCCTGGCTGACCGAGCCCGCTCCGACCACCGGCATGGAGGCCGTGAGATCGATCCGTGCACCAGGCGTGGCCGTCGTCGAACCAGCGACCAACGACACCGACGAGGTCGTCGCGCGCGAGATTCCGACGGGAATCTGAATACTGCCGACGACGACGAGAAATGCCAGAGTCAGTCGACTCCACTTGCGAGAGACCTTCGGCACCGAATCACATTAGAAATGGGCCACGAACCTCCTCAATGGACCGTGGAAAGAGAAAAAATTTTTCGGGGAGCGTC
>JBJTFY010000265.1:0-7061 GCA_046093625.1 Actinomycetota bacterium | reverse complement strand
GTGGCCGCGTTGCGTCACGCCTGAAGCGATCCGCACCGCGGGTCGCGCGTCGGGTTACCCTCGGCTCATGTTCGTCAAAGTGTGCGGCATCACGTCGGAGGACGACGCCCTGCTCGCCGTCGCCATGGGCGCCGACGCGGTCGGGTTCGTTTTCGCCCCGTCGCCACGCCAGGTCGCCCCGCAGGTGGTGTACGACATCACCCGTCGACTACCACCCGAGATCCTGACCGTCGGGGTGTTCAAGGACGAACTGCCCGATCGCATCTTCGACATCGTGACCCGCTCGGGCGTCAAGGCGGTGCAGCTCCATGGTCAGGAGCCCATCACGACGGTGGCCGCGGTGTCCGAGCACGTGCGTTGGGTGATCAACTCGGTGGTGGCCGGATCGCGTGAAGCACGGATCGCCAACCAGATGGGCACCGATCTCATCCTCGTCGACGCCCCCGAGCCGGGTTCGGGCAAAGTGTTCGACTGGTCCCTGGTCGACCAGATCCCGTCGGGGATCCGTCTGATCCTCGCCGGCGGGTTGACCCCCGAGAACGTGGCCTCGGCGGTCGAGTACGTGAACCCCTGGGGAGTCGACGTGTCGTCCGGAGTCGAGTCCGCTCCGGGTCGCAAGGACCCCTTGAAGGTGAAGCGGTTCATCGCCAACGCGCGCGCCGCGGCCCCGACCCCCTTCGAGGAGGGCGACGACTTCCCGTACGACTGGGCCGACGAGTAGTTCACTAGTTCACACCCACGGACGGCAATCGACTGTGCCGTTCGCGTCGAACGGTGCGAACATGGGCGTCCAGTCGCCAACTCGGGGAGCCCCATGAGTTCACAGCCATCGATCATGTCTGCGCCGTCCGAGAGCGGTCGCTTCGGTGAGTTCGGGGGCCGATTCGTCCCCGAGACCCTCGTTCCGGCGTGCCAGGAACTCGAGCGCGCGTTCGTCGAGGCGTGGGCCGATCCGATCTTCCGAACCGAACTCGACGCGATCGCCAAGGAATACGCGGGCCGTCCGTCGATCCTCACCGAATGCCACCAGCTCGGGGCGCGGCTCGGCATCCGTTTGCTGTTGAAGCGCGAGGACCTGAACCACACCGGGTCGCACAAGATCAACAACGTCCTCGGCCAGACGTTGCTGGCCAAGCGCATGGGCAAGAAGCGGATCGTGGCCGAGACCGGGGCCGGTCAGCACGGCGTCGCTTCGGCCACCGCTGCGGCGTTGATGGGGCTCGAATGCAAGGTGTACATGGGTGCCGTCGACGTCGAGCGTCAGGCGTTGAACGTCTTCCGCATGAAGTTGCTCGGTGCCGAGGTCGAGGCCGTCGAGTCGGGCAGCCGCACGCTCAAGGACGCGGTGAACGAGGCGATGCGCGACTGGGTGGCCAGTGTGGAGTCGACGCACTACTGCCTCGGTTCCGTGATGGGTCCCCACCCGTACCCGTGGATGGTGCGCGAATTCCACCGCGTGATCGGTGACGAGGCACACGCCCAATGTCTCGAACGTTTGGGTGACGTGCCCGACGTGGTGGTGGCGTGCGTGGGTGGCGGTTCGAACGCCATCGGCATCTTCTCGGGGTTCGTCGACACGCGGGCCCGCCTGGTCGGTGTCGAACCGGCTGGTGGTGCGGCGGTCGGTCGTGGTCAGCCCGGGGTCGTGCACGGCATGCGGAGTTACCTCATGCAGGACGAGTACGGGCAGGTTCAGGAGGCGCATTCGGTGTCGGCCGGTCTCGACTATCCCGGGGTCGGTCCCGAGCACTCGTACCTCGCCTCCATCGGTCGCGCCGAGTACCCGAGCGTGACCGATGCCGAGGTGATCGAGGCGTTCCAGTTGATGGCCCGCACCGAAGGCATCATCCCGGCCCTCGAGTGCGCCCACGCCGTGGCCTGGATCGTGCGCGAGGCTCCCGCAATACGGGGCCAGACCGTGCTCATGAACTTGTCGGGTCGCGGCGACAAGGACGTCGGACAGATGATGGAGATCCTCGGTCGATGAACCGGCTCGAGGCGAAGTTGCGCGAGACGCGCGCGTCGGGTCGCAAGATCCTGGTTCCGTACCTCACCGGCGGACTACCGGGCTGGACCGACGGCGTGCGTGCCGCGGCGGCCAACGGAGCCGACGTGATCGAGATCGGTTTGCCCTTCAGCGACCCGGTGATGGACGGACCCGTCATCCAAGAGGCGTCGCAACGGGCACTGGACGCCGGAGCGAACCCGGTGTCGATTCTCGACGAGGCCCGAGCGCTCGACGTCGAGGTGCCCTTGGTCGTGATGTGCTACTACAACACCGTCCACCACCCCGGCGCCGAACGATTCGCCGCGATGCTGGCCTCGGCGGGCATGTGGGGCGCGATCGTTCCCGACCTGCCGCTCGAAGAATCGGGTTCGTGGTGCGCCGCCGCCGATGCCCACGATCTGGCCACCATCATGCTGGCCGCCCCCACCGCTCCCGACGAGCGTCTGCCGCGCGTGTGCGCCCGCGCCCGGGGCTTCGTCTACTCGGTCGGGTTGCTCGGGGTGACGGGGGAGCGCACGGCTTTGGCGGCCACCGCCACCACGTTGGCGGCCCGTTTGAAGGCCGTGACCGACGTGCCGGTGGTGGTCGGGGTCGGGGTGTCCAACGCCGAGCAGGCGGTCGAGGCCTGTCGGGTGGCCGACGGCGTGGTTCAGGGTGCCTCCGTGGTGCGTCGCTTCATGCGCGACGGAGCCGACGGGGTGGGTGACTACGTCGCCGAGGTGCGACGCGCCCTCGACGGTGCGTTCCGTCCGGTGTGACGTCGGTCCGGGTGACGGTTTATTTAGCGCTAAATACGACATGACCGCCCGATGTCGGGTCAGGATGCGTTCGCCCGATCGGGCACCCACCCCCCAACACATTGGAGATCAGCATGCGCAAGACCCTTGGATTGGCCCTGGCGGCCACCGCCCTGCTCGTGGCCTGTGGCAGCGACGACAACGACGCCGTCACCACCGAGGCCCCGATGACCAGCGAGGCCCCCATGTCGACCGAGGCCCCCGCGGCCGAGGACATCGTGGCCATCGCATCAGGAAACGAGGACTTCTCGACTCTGGTTGCCGCGGTGTCGGCCGCCGGACTGGTGGAGACCCTGCAGGGTGAGGGACCGTTCACGGTGTTCGCCCCCACCAACGAGGCCTTCGCCGCGTTGCCCGCCGGCCTCGTCGACAAGCTCCTGCTCCCCGAGAACAAGGACGTCCTCGTCAAGATCCTCTCTTATCACGTGGTCGCCGGTGCCGTCATGTCCTCCGACGTGATGGCCGGAGACGTGCCGTCGGTCGAGGGCGGCAACATCGCCGTGACGACGAACGACGGAGGTGTCCAGGTGAACGGGGCCAACGTCGTGACCGCCGACATCGTGGCCAGCAACGGCGTGATCCACGTGATCGACGCCGTGATCCTGCCGCCGGACGTGGATCCCGCGGCTCTCTGAGTTCAACGAACTCGACGACGGGGCGGGCCTTCGGGCCCGCCCTTTCGCATTCTCCGGGCGTGGGGCACAATGCACCATGACCTGCGATCTGTGCGAGGCGGCCCGATTGACCGAGTGGTTCCACGAGGACGACGTCTGTTGGGTGGCCGAATGCGAGGTGTGTTCGGTGCCGATGGTGGTCTGGCGCGAACACCGCGCCGACCCCGATGAGACGACCAAGGAGTATCTGCACGCGCTATTGGCCGACGTGGTGGCGCGTCACTTCGACTACGAGCATTACGTGGACGACAACATGCGACAGATCCCGGACCACTACCACGCGCACGCGCGACCGCGACGGTGGGGACAGCCGATCACTCGGCGGTGAGAATCGGGTTCAGCAGGGGCGCTTGATCGGACGACCGCTCATCATGACTCCTCGTTGGGCGATGATCCGATGAAACCACTCAGCGTGACGATCTTCTCTGGGTCATTCGGCCCATTCGCTGAGGTTTGCCACGCTGAGTGGTCGTGTTCCCACGCGGAGTCCATGCCACAGCGGGTCGATATCGCGGCAGTCGGGCGGTTCTAAGGTGAACCCATGTTGCAGATCGGTGATCGGGCGCCCGCGCTCGGAGTTCGCGATCAGTCGGGTGCGAAGGTGTCGCTGTCGTCGTTCGCCGGCCGCCGAGTTCTCGTGTACTTCTATCCCAAGGCCGACACCCCCGGTTGCACCCAGCAGACGTGCGCATTGCGTGACATCGCGGGCGAGATCGGTGACACCGCCATCGTCGGTGTGAGCCCCGATCCCGAACAACGACAGCAGAAGTTCGCCGAGAAGTACACGATCCCGTTTCCCTTGTTGTGCGACACCGAACACGTCGTGAGCGAGCGGTACGGGGTGTGGCAGGAGAAGAACCTCTACGGAAAGAAGTACATGGGGGTGGTGCGGTCCGCGTTCCTCGTCGGTCCCACCGGGCGGATCGAAGAGGCGTGGTACAAGATCAGCCCGAAGGACACCCCGGTCAAACTCCTCGAGGCGATCCGACGATGAGCTTCCCCGCCCCCGCAGATCTGTTGCCGCACCGGCCGCCATTCCTGTTCGTCGACGAGATCATCGATCTCGTGCCCGGCCAGTCGGCCCGCGGGCTCTGGCGTCTCACCGGGGACGGGGGGTGCTTCCCGGGTCACTTCCCGGGACGCGCGACACTGCCCGGCGTGCTGATGTGCGAGTCGATCGCCCAGATGGGTGCCATCGCGGTCCTGGCCTCGGGTGCGGGGAACGGTCGACTTCCGCTCTTCGGTGGACTCGATGGCGCACGGTTCCGCCGTCAGGTCGGGCCCGGCGACGTGCTCACGCTCGAGGTGGAACTGGGGCGGATGTCGTCGCGGGCCGGAAAGGGTAGTGGGCGGGCGCTGCTCGGCGACGACGTCGCGTGCGAGTGCGACCTGATGTTCGTGTTCGTCGACGCCTGAGGTCGTCGACCCGCTCAGGCCGGGCCGAGGATAATGCTGCCGTTGTGGCCACCGAACCCGAAGTTGTTCGACATGGCCGGAGCCGGGGTCCACGGGCGGGCCGCTCCGATGACGACGTCGATGGCGACATCGTCATCGAGGGACGTCGTACCCGCGGTGGGGGGAATCGATCCGTGGCGCATCGACAACAGGACCGAGGCCGCCTCGAGGGCTCCGGCCGCTCCGAGAGCGTGTCCGGTGACGCCCTTGATGCTCGTCACCGCCGGCTGATCGTCCCCGAACACCGCGCGGATCGCCGCGGCTTCGGCCTCGTCGTTGCGCGGGGTGGAGGTGCCGTGGGCGTTGACGTAGGTGATCTGCTCGGGACGCAATCCGGCGTCGTCGATCGCCATCTGCATGCAGTCGATGGCTCCAACGCCGCCGGGGGCCGGGGCGGTGATGTGAGGCGCGTCGGCGTTGCTGGCCGCACCGAGGATCTCCCCGAGGATCACGGCACCGCGGGCGACCGCGTGCTCCCATTCCTCGAGCACGAAGATCGCGGCGCCCTCGCCCATCACGAAGCCGTCGCGTTCGCGGTCGAAGGGCCGACTCTTTCCGACGGTGGACCGCGCGGTCATGTTGCTGAAGCCGGCGAGCGACGACGGCGTGGCGGCCGCTTCGCTGCCGCCGCTCACGATGGCGTCGCAACGGCCCATCGCGATGAGGCGGGCGGCGTACCCCAGAGCGTGGGTCGCCGCGGCGCAGGCCGTGCAGATCGTCTCGTTGGGTCCGCGCAATCCGTAACGCATGGAGATGGCCGCTCCGGAGGCGTTGGCCATCATCATCGGCACGAGGAACGGGGAGACGCGCCGCTCACCTTTTTCGAGGCGGATCTGCACCTGTTCTTCGAGCGTGCCCAAACCGCCGATACCGGTACCCAGGATCACCCCGAAACGCCGGGGGTCGACGCCCAAGGTTGCGGCATCCTCGCCGACGACCCCGGCCTGCTCGAGCGCCTCACGGGCCGCGGCGAGAGCGAACTGCTCCACGCGATCGGCCCGTCGGGCCTCTTTGGGGTTGGAGAAATACGGGAGCGGGTCCCAGTCCTCGATGGTGATCCACTGCGACCCGTCGATGCCCGGTCCGTGCAACCCGGACCAGAAGGCGTCCTTGCCGAGACCACAGGTGGAGACGACGCCGAGACCGGTGACGGCGACACGGCGTCCGAGCATCAGCCCAGCTTTCCGGTGATGAGGTCGAAGGCCTGTCCGACGGTTTTGATGTCGTTGACCTCCTCCTCGGGAACCTCTACGCCGAATTCCTCCTCGAGGGCCATCACCAACTCGACGAGGTCGAGACTGTCGGCTTCGAGATCGTCACCGAACGACGCCGCGGGGACGACCTTGTCGGCGTCGACGCTCAGGACGTCGACGGCGCACTTGACGAAGCGGGCGAAAAGTTCCTGATCCATGGGAGTTCTCCTGACTGCGGGGTGTGAAACAACTGTAAACGCTGGCGGGGTCGAGAGCGGGTCTTGTCTCAGTGACCCATGCCGAGACCGCCATCGACGGGCAGCACCGCCCCGGTGATGTAGCCCGCGTCCTCGGAGGCGAGGAACGCGATCACGCCGGCGATCTCGTCGGCCGTGGCGATGCGGGCCAGGGGAACCGCGGCGGACAGTTCGTTCAGCCGCTCGGGACCGAGAGCCGCGGTCATCTCGGTCTCGACCGGGCCCGGGGCCACCACGTTGACCGTGATGGAGCGGCTGGCGAACTCGCGCGCCAGCGAGCGGGCCAATCCCACCAACCCGGCCTTGGACGCCGCGTAGTTCGCCTGTCCGGCCGAACCCAACAGCCCGACCACCGAACCGACCAGGATGATGCGACCGCGGCGGGCCCGGATCATCGTGCGCGAGGCCCGCTTGGCGACGCGGAAGGCCGCGGTCAGGTTGGCGTCGAGTACCTCGCCGAAGGACTCCTCGGTCATCTTGAGAACCAGTCCGTCGCGGGTGATCCCGGCGTTCGACACCAGCACCTCGACCGGTCCGAGTTCGGCCTCCACGCGTTCGAACGCGGCGTCGACGTCGTCGCCCGAGCGCACGTCGCACTTGAGAGCCAGGAATCCGTCGGGTGGCGGGGAGGAGTTGTAGGTGACGGCGACCTTGTCGCCGAGGGCCGCGAAACGTCG
>JBJTFY010000264.1:0-2677 GCA_046093625.1 Actinomycetota bacterium | reverse complement strand
ATCAATCACGGTGACCGCCCCCACCCTGCCCGCCACTGGCTCGTCACGGGGTGACGGCGGCGCCCAATTGGCCCTGTGGGTGTTGCTCGCGGGCATCGGTGCAATCGTGGTCGCGCGTCGCCGACAAGCCGCCTGACGACTGTGGGCCGGGCTGCCCGTTGGCCCTCACGACCGCAGTAACCCCGTGGTCGTGAGCCCCCATCGTGAATCTCCGTTCGACCGGTCCGATCTTGATGCGATCGTGCCGGTTCCATGGACCAAGCGTTGGTGCCCGCCCTGCTAGAAACACTTCATGCGACGTTTCGTCATCCCCACCATCGTGATCGCCCTCGTCAGTGCCTGCGGAGGTGGCGGCGATTCGACATCGGCACCCGCCACCGATGCCGCGAGTACCGAAGCACCCGGTGGTGACACCGCCTCGACCGAGGCGCCGACGACGACCGAGGCCGAACTGGCCGTGTCGGCGTACGATTTGATCACCGCGCGCGAGGAGCCGTTGTGGTCCGAGGTAGTCGACGGTGACTATGCGAACTTCGACGCGATGTCGGGAGCCGCGACCCTCAACGAGGCTTGGGCTCGTCTCTTCGCCTGGCCCTTCGAGGTGCCGATGCCCGATGATGCGCACATGTCGTACGCGTTGCTCGAGGTGGCCCCGAGTGACGCCGAATGGGGCGAGCGGTTCGAACTCCAGGTCGTGAGCTCGATGCCCATCGACGACGCTCGCGCCCTCGTCGACGGCTATTCGAACGAACTTTTCGCCGCGGGACTGATGGTCGAGTCGAACCTTTCCGATGGCGACTTCTTCACCTACAACTTCGAGGCGACCGATGCCGCCGAAGCCGCCGGCTGGTATTCGTTCTCCATCACCGTGGGTCCCGAGACCGACATCGACGGCGCCACGGGTGCGACCGAGGTCGACTTCTCACTCCAGCGGTACGTCCCCCAGGTCAGCGCACTCGACATCCCCTTCTTCCTGCGTGGCTGGATGGCCGAGGCACCGCTCGAATCATCGCTCGACTTCGGTGGGATGTACGTGAACTGGAGCGATCTCGTCGAGGGCGGGCCCAATTCGCTCGACGTTGAGATCACCTTCACCGCCGACCAGACACGTTGGGCCGAACTGATCGGTTACTTCGGCAAGGAATGGGTGCAGGACGGGTTGGTGATGCAGAGCCCGTTCGTGCCCGACGATCCCGAGTCGACCGACTACGTGCCGATGTCGTCGTTCGCGACGCTCGGCGTGCACGGCTTCGACTTGACCTTCGAACGCGACACCTCGGACGCCACGCTCCCGATGAAGGTGCGATACGGAGTATCGGTCGGCGAACAGATGTGAGTGGGCGTGACGGGACTCGAACCCGGGACCTCCACCGTGTCATGGTGGCGCTCTAACCACCTGAGCTACACGCCCGAAAGCGCCCCCAGCCTACCGCGCGACCGACGGGACCGCTCCCGTCAGCGCAGACGCAGCGCCACCTCGTTGGCCAGCAACCGTCCGCGCCGCGTGAGGCGCACGTTGGTGCCCTGGAGCTCGAGCAAATCACCCAGGTCGGCGTGGTCGACCTCGCTGAACGCCTCACGAGGCACCCCGACCGCGGTTCGCAAGGCCAACTGCAAACCCTCGATCCGTCGCGCCTCCTCGTCGAGCGACTCCCCCGCCGACTCGGCACTCCGTCCGGTCCGCAGCACCTCGATGTAACGCTCCGGAGTGCGCACGTTCCACCACCGCCGCCCCGAACGGTGCGAGTGGGCCGCACTGCCGAACCCGCGGTAGTCCCCCTGCGCCCAGTACACCTGGTTGTGTCGGCACTCCCGCCCGGGACGCGCCCAGTTCGAAACCTCGTAATTCACGAATCCCGCCTCGGTGAGCGTTTCGTCGACGGCCTCGTACATCTCGGCTTGGACGTCGTCGTCGGGATGTCGCGCGGGATCGTCGGCCAGTGGCGTTCCCGACTCGACGGTCAATCCGTACGCCGACACGTGGGTGGGGCCCAATTCGATGGCGGCCCGCACCGTGTGTCGCCAGTCGTCCAACGACTCCCCGTGGGCGCCGTAGATGATGTCGACGTTGATGTCGTCGATGCCCGCCGCGCGCGCGTGGGAGACGGCCTTCACCACGTTGGCCGGGTCGTGGGTGCGCCCGAGCGACGCCAAGACGTGTTCTTTCATCGACTGCACCCCGAAGCTCAGGCGGTTGACTCCCCCGGCTGTGAAGGTGCGCATCATCTCGGCGGTGACGTCGTCGGGCTTGCACTCGACGGTGAATTCACACTCGTCGGCACGCCGGATACCCCGCAAGGCTTCGACGAGGGCGTCGGCCGACACCCGGGTCGGCGTGCCTCCACCGACGAAGATCGACGTCGCCTCCGGGATGTCGCGGGCCCGATCGATTTCGACCGCGAGCATGGTCAGGTAGTCACCCATCAGTTCGTCGCGATCGGTGAAGGTCGCGAACGCGCAGTAGTCGCAGCGATGTCGACAGAAAGGAACGTGGACGTACACGCCGAAGCCGACGTCCTCCGAAGGCTTCATGCGCCGGAACGGAACAACAGCCCGAGACCGTCGAGCGTCTCGGCGACCTCGTCGGTGGTCACGTTCAACATAGCGGAGATGGCGCGCTAGTCGTCGGCGCGCACGGTGAGGACCTTGGCGTTGAAGTCACCACGCTGCACCTGGA
>JBJTFY010000263.1:0-7779 GCA_046093625.1 Actinomycetota bacterium | reverse complement strand
GTACGAAGCGATGGCCGCCACCCGCCTGACCGCACCCCAGGTGGTGCGCGGTCAGTTCCTGTGGCTCGGGGTGCGCATGGGTATTGCGGTGGGGGGTGTGGCCCTCGTGTTGGCCGTCCATCCCGACACGCGTTCGTGGGGCATCGTTCCCGCCGTCCCGGCGGCGATGTTGTGCGGACTCGTTTTCACCGCCTGGATCACCGCGTGGGCCGCCAGTCGCGAATACGACTCGTCGTTCTCGAACGTGCAGCGGCTCGTCGTCACGCCCCTGTTCCTGTTCGGCGGTGCGTTCTATCCCGTCGACTCGTTGCCCTCGGGTTTGCGTCCGATCGCGTGGGTGACGCCGCTGTGGCACGGGGTCGAACTGTGCCGGGGCTTCATCCTGCACACGCTCGGCGCCGCCGCCGCCGTCGTGCACCTCGCCGTGTTGGTCGCCTGGTTGGTCCCCGGCTGGTTCTTGTGCTCGCGGTTGTTCGCCCGGAGGTTGTACCGGTGAGTCGCGACACCCTCCTCTGGCGCGTCACTCCGCCGATCCTGCGCACCGCGCGTCGTCCGCAACGGGTGGTCGAGCGGAACTCGATCATCTACCGGCGCACGCCGATGGTGCTGATTTCGGGGTTCTTCGAACCGCTCTTCTACCTGCTCTCGATCCGCATCGGGTTCGGATCCCTCATCGGTGACGTCGACTTCGCCGGTCGTGCGATCGACTACGCCGAGTTCGTGGCCCCGGCACTGCTCGCCAGTTCGGCCATGAACGGTGCGGTCTACGACAGCACGATGAACATCTATTTCAAGTTGCGCTATTCGAAGGCGTACGACGCGATGCTCGCGTCTCCGATGGGTGCCGCCGACGTGGCGGTCGGCGAGATCGCCTGGGCGATGCTGCGCGGTCTCATCTACTCCGCGTCGTTCCTGCTCTGCCTCGTGGTGCTCGGCATGGCCGGTTCGTGGTGGGTGCTGGCGGCGTTGCCGGCGTGTCTCCTGATCGGTCTGGCCTTCGCCGCGGTGGGCATGGCACTCACGACCTACATGCGATCGTGGGCCGACTTCGACTGGGTGCCCACGGTGATGCTTCCTCTGTTCTTGTTCTCGGCCACCTTCTACCCCTTGTCCTCGTACGGCGACTTCGGTTGGATCGTGCAGGTGAGTCCCCTCTATCACGGTGCCGCGCTGGTGCGTGGTGCGAGCCTCGGCATCGCCTCGTGGGGCATGTTCGTGCACGTGGCGGTTCTCGTGGCGATGGCCGTCGTGGGATTGTCGGTGGCCGCGCGACGCGTCGAGACCCTGCTGCTGAAGTAGCCCGCCGAGGCGGTCACGCCTAGTCTTCGGGAATGCTGTTCGCCAAGAAGAACACCGAGATGGTCAGCCGAGAGAACGCGCTGCCGGGTCGTACCGACCAGACGATGCCCGTCCCCGAGAAGCATCACGTCCTCGGCACGCCGTTGCGGGGTCCGTGGCCGACGGGAATGCAGACCGCGGTCTTTGGCATGGGTTGCTTCTGGGGGGCCGAGCGCTTGTTCTGGCGCCTTCCGGGAGTGCACTCGACCGCCGTCGGGTACGCCGGTGGATTCACGCCCAATTGCACCTACGAGGAGAACTGCACCGGACTCACCGGACACGCCGAGGTGTTCTTCGTGGTGTTCGATCCCAGTGTCATCACCTACGCCGACCTGTTGCGCGTCTTCTGGGAGAACCACGACCCCACGCAGGGGATGCGACAGGGCAACGACATCGGTTCGCAATACCGCAGCGCCATTTACGGCACCTCTCCCGAGCAGATGGCCGAAGCCCTCTCGTCGCGCGACCTCTTCCAGCAACGTCTGACGGCGGCCGGTCGGGGCACGATCACCACCGAGATCGCCGAGATGGGCGACTGGTATTACGCCGAGCCGTATCACCAGCAGTACTTGTCGAAGAATCCCAACGGTTATTGCGGCATCGCCGGTACCGGAGTCACCTGTCCCATCGGCACCGGCGTCTGAGTCAGCGTCGCGACATCCAGTCGGCGAGTGCGGCGTCGAGTTCGTCGAGCGAGCGCACGAGTACGTCCATCGAGCACTGCATCATCAAGTTGACCACTTCGCTGCGCTCGGGGAAGCGGGCTCTCCAGTCGGTGAACAACCCGATGATGAACTTGCCGTTCGCGTACGCGTAGCCCATCTCCCAAGCCGTTCCGTCGTCGGTCATGATGCCGTTCAGGTTGGCCACCACGATGTCGCAGCGGTCGATGCCGCCCTTGTCGTTGAGGAAGATCTGACGCACGTTGTCCGCGGTCTTGGGCGGATTGTCGCGGTGGGGCAGGAACGTGTCGAATCCCCGGTTAGCCACCAGCGCATCGACCTTCTCGATGAACCAGCGCTCGCCCTCGTCGAAGAGGGGCCCGGCGATGTAGGCGTACGGCTTGTCGCTCACGAAAGTGTCTCCCATCCTGATCGGCGTATCGCCTCTCCGTCGGCGTCGAGGGACCGCCCTTCGTGTTCGAGCCGACCCGGGGTGGCCGACAGCCGGGCGATCAGGTTCTGCATCGGCGTGTCACCGACTCGGACGATCGCCTCGCGGAACGCGAAGTGGGGATCGGTCGCGATGTCGGCCATGTCGAGCACCGGACCGATCGCGGCCTCGGCGCGCTCGAACGCGTCGATGACCTCGGCACGGGTGCGTACGGAGCAGTAGTCACGCATCAGGGTCTCGATCTCGTCGCGATTCGCCGTGCGTCCGTCGAACGTGGTGAAGCGCGGGTCGTCACCGACGCCGAGCAGATTCATCACGCGGCGCGCGACGGTGTCGGACGACGCCGAGATTCCGACCCATTCACCGTCGGAGCACCGGTAGGTGCCGCGGGGGACCGTGTAGGGCAGACCCGACCCGAGCCGCGGTTGGAGTTCGCCGGTCAGCGCGTACAACGACGCGACCGGCCCCATCACGTGGAAGACGCTTTCCAACAGGTTGACGTCGACCACCTGGCCGACCCCGGAATGCAACGCGACCATCGTCGCGAACGCCCCCACCAATCCGGTGAGCTCGTCGGTCAGCGCGATCGCGGGCAACATGGGCGGCCCGTCAGCCGCGCCGTTGACCGCCGCGAATCCCGACATCGACTCGGCGATCGAGGCGAAGCCCGGTCGTTGTGCGTAGGGACCGGTCTGCCCGAATCCGCTCACGCGGGTGATCACGAGCGCCGGGTTGACCGCGTGCAGCTCGTCGGGACCGAGCCCGAGTCGCTCGAGCGCCCCCGGTCGGAAGTTCTCGACCACCACGTGGGCGTCCTCCACGAGTCGGAGGAACAGCGACTTGTCGTCCGCCGACTTCAGGTCGAGCGCGATGGTGCGCTTGTTGCGGTTGGCCAGTTTCCACCACAGACCCGTGCCGTCGCGCGGATCCTTCCACGCCATGTTGCGCAGGCTGTCGCCGGTGTCGGGTTTTTCGACCTTGATCACCTCGGCTCCGAAGTCGGCGAGATACCGCGCGCAGTTGGGCCCGGCGATCACCGTCGAGATGTCGAGCACTCGCAGGCCCCGCAACGGCGTGGTCATCGCGACCGATCCGGGAACACGAAGCAACGGTCGTCGAGGGTTCCCAGCGCGTAGGACTGGTAGTCGATGCCGAAGTCGCGGTAGAGGTGGCGACAGCGCTCGCTCCAATCGAGCGCCGCCGGATCGGAGATGCGGTGCACCACCTGCATGACCCCGCCCTCGTACACGCGGTACTCGGCCCAGGTGCCCGGGAAGTCCTTCACGCAACCGATCTCGACCGTGGGAGCACCGCAGGCCATCGACCGCACCCGGTGTCGGTGGGTGTGCCCGGCCGTGTAGCCCAGGATGTTCGTCCGCTTGGCCACGACGTCGTTGAGTCCGTCGCTGGCATCGGGGTTGATTCCGAAGTACCCCTCGCTGCGGCGGCCGTCGCCGTCGGGCACCCATTGTTGGTGGTGCCCCATCACCAACACCGGCGTCGTCGCCCGGGCCGCGCGTTCGGCGATCCAACGCAACTGGAACTCGCCGATGTCACCGGTGGTCTCGGTGGGAATCGCGGTGTCCACGAGCGCGATCGCGATCCCCGGCAACTCGACCCACAGATCGTGGTCGTAGAGGTGTTGGCCGAGATACGCGTCGTGGTTCCCCCTCACCACCTTCAGGCGTTCGCCGAAGGTGGCGCGGTAGCAGTTCTCGAACGCCGCGAACTCCGGCTCGGTGCCGGTGCAGGTGAGGTCGCCCTTCACGAACACCGCGACCGGGTCGATGGCGCTGATCTCGTCCACCGCCGCGCGGTTCATGATCTCGACGTACGGCCGCTCGCCGGGCCGCGACCGTTGGATCGGTCCGCGTGAGTCGTCACTCATGCGACCGCACTCGACTTCACCGAAGTGGACGTCGTTGACGGTGGCGAAGCGACACAACAATTCGCCCGGCGGACGCGACAGCGTGCGCACCGAGCGACCGAGGAACTCGTGATCGGTGTCGGGTCGAAGTTCCTCGAAGCGGTGCACCTCGGCACCGTCGTGAATCACCACGAGATCGTCGGCGACCGTCGTGACGTCCATCTTCGTGGTCAGCCGGTCACCACGGACGCGATCGCCGGGCGATCTGCGGACGCGACCACCAACGCCCGCTGAACCTCCAGGCGTTCTCGCGCGCTCTCACCGGGTCGGCGCCGATGACCGGACGCGGCCACAACGCTTCGATGGCCGCCGCGATGGCGACGGCCTCTTCGTCGGTGGGAGTGGGCGAGATGCGCGGGCTCATAGGGGCATGTTGCCGTGTTTGCGTCGGGGAAGTTCCTCGCGCTTGGTGCGCAGCATGCGGAATCCGTCGACGACCTTCTTTCGGGTCTCGGCGGGGTCGATCACGTCGTCGATGTAGCCGCGCTCGGCCGCAGCGTACGGGTTCGCGTACTTCTCGGTGTACTCGGCGATCAACTCGGCGCGACGAGCCACCGGATCGGCCGCTTGCTGCAACTCGCGTCGGTAGACGATCTCGACGGCACCGTTCGGTCCCATCACCGCCAGCTCCGCGGTGGGCCACGCGTAGGCGAGATCGGAGCCGATCGACTTGGAGTCCATCACGACGTAGGCACCGCCGTACGCCTTGCGGGTGATGATCTGGATACGCGGCACGGTGGCCTCGCAGTAGGCGTAGAGCAGTTTGGCGCCGTGACGGATGATTCCGCCGTACTCCTGGTCGACGCCGGGCAGGAAGCCGGGCACGTCGACGAACGTGAGCAACGGGATGTTGAACGCGTCGCAGGTGCGCACGAAACGCGCGGCCTTCTCGGCGCTCTCGATGTCGAGCACTCCGGCCAGGATCATCGGTTGGTTGCCCACCACACCCACGGCGTGACCGTCGACGCGGGCGAATCCGCAGGTGATGCTCTTGGCCCAGTGCGGGAAATACTCGAAGTACTCGCCATCGTCGACGACCGAGGCGATGACCTTCTTCATGTCGTACGGCTGGTTGGGTGACGGCGGGAGAATGTCGCGCAATTCCGGGCACTCGCGCTCGGGGTCGTCCCCGCCGTCGAGGACGGGAGCCTCCTCCATGTTGTTCTGCGGCATGAACGACAGCAGGAAGCGCACGTCGTCGAGACACGACTTCTCGTCGGCCGACACGAAGGTGGCGACGCCGCTCTTGCTCGCGTGGCTCATGGCGCCACCCAGTTCCTCGAGGGTGACTTCCTCGCCGGTCACGGTCTTCACCACGTCGGGACCGGTGATGAACATGTGGCTGCTCTCGCGCACCATGAAGATGAAGTCGGTCATGGCCGGCGAGTACACCGCTCCGCCGGCGCACGGTCCGAGGATCACCGAGATCTGCGGAATGACTCCACTCGACTGCACGTTGCGGTAGAAGATGCCGCCGTAGCTGGCGAGCGACACCACGCCCTCTTGGATTCGGGCGCCCGCACCGTCGTTCAGCCCGATCACGGGCGCTCCCACTTTCAGGGCCAGGTCCATCAACTTGTGGATCTTCTCGGCGAACACCTCGCCGAGAGCGCCACCGAACACGGTGAAGTCCTGCGAGAAGACGAAGACCTTGCGCCCGTCGACGGTACCCCAGCCGGTGATGACACCGTCGGTGTAGGGGTGCTCCTCGAGACCCGCGGCGTGGGCGCGATGGCGCGCGAGCATGTCGAGTTCCTGGAACGAGCCCGGGTCGAGGAGGTACTCGAGGCGCTCGCGCGCGAGCATCTTGCCCTTCTCGTGCTGGCGTTCGACGGCCCGCGGGGATCCGGCTTGCAGAGCCTGTTCCTTGCGACCGCGGAGGTCGTCGAGTTTGTCCTGCATGGGGTTGCTGCTGGTCACGGGCGAAACGCTACTCGCCGCCGCCGATCGCTAGGGGATCGTGGTGGTGCCGAGCGGAACCACCACCGTGCCGCCGGTTTGGGCGGGCAGCGTGGTGGACGAACCGGTGACGAGGCCCGACGGGACCGTGGTCTCCGAGGTGTCCCCGGAGCCGCTCATGACCGACACCGTGTAGGTCACCGAGGGCAAGGGGCCGTCGGGTCCGTTGGCGGTCACGATCACGGTCCAGAGCCCGGGGGTTCCGAACGGAACACCTTCCTTCATCGGCAGTCGCGCCGCACCGGCGCCGTCGAGCGGAACGTTCAAGGTGACGCTCGCGGTGGTGTTGGTGGGAGGGTTGAACTGAACGGTGAGATCGGTGAGACCCGTGTCGGGCGAGTGAACGTCGATGCGCACCGCGTTGGGTCCGACGACGGCCGGCGTGATCTTGAGTTGCACGTCGAAGGCCCCGCCGGAACGTTCGCCGACGAAGGCGTAGTTCGTCTTGTCGGTTCCGGGAGGATCGACGTTGGGCGGAAGAGTGGCGACCGCCCACGAGGTGACGATCAGGACGAACACTCCGAGACCGGCTTCGGCCATCACCGCACGGCGCAGCTTGTTGGCGACGCGCCCCGTCACCTCGCGGCGGTTCGCGACGTTGCGCGCGATGTACTGACGCAGTGCGACGCCGAGATAGACCATCGCGGCCACACCGAACGCCTTGAGCACCACGAGTCGTCCGTGACGGCTCGACAACACCGCACCACCGTCGAGGTTGTAGAGGTGCAAGAGACCCGAGACGACCGCGGCGGCGACGAAGACCCTGATCCACCGGGCGTACCCCCGCACGGCTTGAGCGACGTCGTCGTCGCCCGGGCCGACGAGCACGGTTTGACCGAGCACGAGCAGTCCGCCGAACCACAATCCGATCGAGAGCGTGTGCACGAGACCGGAGACCACCCCGAGCAACGAGAGACCGTCGACCGAACGGGTGAAGGCGAAGGTGGCCATCGCCGCACCGGGCAAGCCGACGGCGAGGGGCTGCGACTGCGGATCGAGGAGTCGGTCGGGCCGCGCGATGATGATGAACGACCCACCGATCAGCAGTACTCGGGCGAACGCCGAGATTCCGCTGGCGTTGTCGAACAGATCACCCCAGCCGAAGGGGCTGATCGCCGCGGTAACGCTCTTGCCGCTCATGAGGCAGGTGCGCAACACCGCCACGAAGTAGTTGCTGACCAGCGCGATGATCCAGACCGTGCGCATGTAGCGACGCACGTTGATGTAGTCGACCCCCTCGGGCCACGCCAACACCATGAACGCGGCCGCTCCGAACAGCGCGGCGAGCGACGCGTAGGCGACGACGCGGGCCAGGCCCAGAGGTCCGCTCACCGGTGGCGGATCGACCGCGAGCATGCCGCCGTCGGTGTCGTCACCACCGATGTCGTCGGGATTCGCCGTGGCGGGGTCGAGGACCTCGAACGAGAAGCCGCCGGTGGCCA
>JBJTFY010000262.1:0-4560 GCA_046093625.1 Actinomycetota bacterium | reverse complement strand
CAACGACACCAGGTTCATCACCTTGATGAGGGGGTTGAGCGCCGGGCCGGCGGTGTCCTTGAACGGGTCACCCACGGTGTCGCCGATGACGGCGGCCTTGTGGGCGTCGCTGCCCTTGCCACCGTGGTGTCCGTCCTCGATGTACTTCTTGGCGTTGTCCCAGGCGCCGCCGGCGTTGCTGAGGTAGTTCGCCATGAGCTGACCGACGAGGATGACCGCGGCCAGGAAAGCGCCCAGCGCCTGCCAGGACACGCCGAAGCCGATGACAACGGGGGTGAGCACCGCGAGCAACGCCGGGGTGGCCAACTCGCGCAGCGAGGCCTTGGTGCAGATGTCGATGACCGGGCCGTAGTCGGGCTGCTTGGTGCCGGCCATGATGCCGCCGTCGGCGAACTGGTCGCGCACTTCCTGCACCACCACGCCGGCGGTGCGACCCACGGCGCGGATGGCCAGGGCCGAGAACAGGAACGGCACGGCACCGCCGATGAGCAGGCCGATGAAGACCTTGGGCTCGGCGACGTTGATGGCCAACTCGGGCAATTTGAACACGCCGTCGGCGAGATTCTTCACGCCGTCGACCAGCGGTTCGCCCGTGACCGCGTCCTTGAGGCTCGCACCGGCGATCTCGATGAACGAGGCGAACAGGGCCACGGCGGCGATGACCGCCGAACCGATGGCGAAGCCCTTGGTGACGGCCTTGGTGGTGTTCCCCACCGCGTCGAGGGCCACCATGATCTTCTCGGGTTCACCGTGGAACTCGCCCGACATCTCGGCGATACCGGCCGCGTTGTCGCTCACCGGGCCGAAGGTGTCCTCGGACACGATCACGCCGGTGGTGGCCAACATTCCCATGCCGCACAGGGCAACCAGGTAGAAGCTGAAGGTGAGGTTGCCGCCACCGAGGCCGATGGCCACACCGATGGCCACGGCGATGGCGACCACCGCGTACACCGAGCTCTCGAGACCCGAGGCGGTACCCGACAGCACCACGGTGGCCGGACCGGTCTCGGAGGACTCGGCGATCTCTTTCACCGGACGGTAATGCGTGCTGGTGTAGTACTCGGTGAGTCGGCTGACCAACTGGGCCAGGATGAGACCCACGGCCACGGCGCCGAAAACGCGCCAACCGGCGTTGCCGAGTTCCACGAACTTCTCTTTGTCCTCTACGTCGAGGAAACGACCATCACCGACTCCGTTGCCGACGTACGCCAGGGCCAAAGCCAGGGTGCCGACCAAGGTGAGCACGCCGGCCACGAGGAAGCCTCGGTTGATCGGCTTGAGCGCGTTGGTCTCGCCTTCCTTGGCCTTCACCGCGAACACGCCGGCGATGGAAGCGATGACGCCGATGGCGCGTGCGGCCAGCGGGAACACCAGTCCGAGGGCGGGGTTCAATCCGATGGAGTTGAACGCGGCCACGCCGAGGATGATCGAGGCCACCAAGGTGACTTCGTAGGACTCGAAGAGGTCGGCGGCCATTCCGGCGCAGTCACCGACGTTGTCGCCCACGTTGTCGGCGATGGTGGCCGGGTTGCGGGGGTCGTCCTCGGGAATGCCGGCTTCGACCTTGCCCACCAAGTCGGCGCCGACGTCGGCGGCCTTGGTGAAGATTCCGCCGCCCACGCGCAGGAAGAGAGCCAACAGCGAACCGCCGAATCCGAAGCCGACCAGGATCACCGAGGAGGTGTTCTGGAACGCCATGATGATTCCGGTGGCGCCCAGCAGGCCGAGGCCCACCGTGAACATGCCGGCCACACCACCGGTGCGGAAGGCCACGGTGAGGGCGCGGGGCATGCTGTTGCTCAACGCGGCCGCGGCGGTGCGCACATTGCCTTGGGTGGCCAGCGTCATGCCGATGTACCCGGTGAGACCCGAAGCCAGACAGCCCAGGATGAACGCCAATGTGCGCCACAATCCGGCCTCACCGAACGACAGCGCGACGGTGTCATCCGGCTTCAGGATTTTGGTGGAGGTGACGAACACGATGACGGCCAGCGGGACCAGGATGACCGCGATGGTCTTGAACTGACGCTTCAGGTAGGCGAGAGCCCCTTCCTGGATCGCCTTGGCGATCTCGATCATTTTCGCGGAGCCTTGACTCTCGGACAGGACCTTCTTGACGAGGAAGACGCCCACCCCGAGGGCGAGCAGGGCGGCGGCTGCGGACAACCACCGCACGGCCCATTCACCGCCCTTCAGCGTGAAGTTCTGCCAACCGCCTTCTGCGGCAATAAGTGAAAACACCAGATCTCTCCTCGAGATGATTGGAGGCGGCCCGGGTGGCCGCCCTGCCAGGGGCGAGCCGATTGTAGAGACTCCGACCCCCGTCGGGCGAGATGGCTGGCAAGTCGGGCCGCCGTCGTCGCCGGGGCCTCGGGGCGGTGCCGCCCGAACGGACCGCGAGCGGCGCTGTGACTGTTGGCTCCGGAGCCCGTCAAGCGGGGGTCGATTTCGGGGTCGCGCGAGATGGAGGAGTAGCGTCGGGGCGGGTTCACCGGGTGGTGGGCCGCTGGTGGCCCGGGTGGGCCGTTCGCGAAAGGCGCAGGTCATGGCGCAAACAGTCTCCAAGCGGGGTCCCATCACCGGGACGGCCGTGGCTCGGGCGGCGCGCAAGCGCAAGCCCTTCCTGCTCGACCTTTACGGCACCGCCGTGGGCAAGAAGTACGCCATGGCGATCACCGGCATCGGACTCATGGGGTTCGTCGTCTTCCACATGATCGGCAACCTCAAGATGTACATGGGGTCCTCGGATCTCAACCACTACGCCCACTTCCTCGAGAAGTTGCTCTATCCGATCCTGCCCGAGAAGGCCATGCTCTGGATCCTGCGGGCCGGCCTCATCGGCATGGTGATCGTGCACATCCACGCCGCGTACACGCTGACGATCCTCAACCGTCGCGCCCGACCCGTGAAGTACCAAAGCGAGCGCGACTACCAGGTCGCCAGCTTCGCCAGCCGCTCCATGCGCCTCACCGGTGTCGTGGTGCTGCTGTTCATCGTGTGGCACCTGCTCGACCTCACCTTCGGAGCGGGGTCGATCAACTCCTACGTCGGCACCAAGGATGCCGAAGGACTCAAAGACGTCTACGGCGCGGTGGCGTTCAGCCTCGACCGCCTGCCGGTGGCCATCTTCTACGTGTTGGCCAACATCATGCTCGGCGTTCACCTGTTCCACGGAGTCTGGAGCCTCTTCCAGTCGCTCGGTTGGAACAACCCGAAGTTCAACAAGTGGCGCAGTGGGTTGGCCACCGGCGTCGCGACGATCGTGGTCGTCGGCAACGTCTCGTTCCCCATCGCAGTTCTCGCCGGAATCGTCGGCTGACCCGGACCATCAGGAGACCATCACATGACGATCACACTCGACTCCAAGATCCCCACCGGACCGGTGGCCGACGCGTGGAACACCTACAAGAGCGACGTGAAGTTGGTCGCTCCCGGTAACAAGCGCAAGTTCAAGGTCATCGTGGTGGGCACCGGCTTGGCCGGCGCTTCGGCCGCGGCCACGTTGGCCGAGTTGGGCTACCAGGTCGACGCGTTCACTTTCCACGATTCGCCGCGGCGCGCGCACTCGATCGCCGCGCAGGGCGGCATCAACGCGGCCAAGAACTACCAAGGTGACGGCGACAGCGTCCACCGTTTGTTCTACGACACCATCAAGGGCGGAGACTTCCGCGCTCGCGAAGGAAACGTTCACCGCCTCGCCGAGGTGTCGGTGAACATCATCGACCAGATGGTGGCCCAGGGCGTCCCGTTCGCGCGCGAGTACGGCGGATTGCTCGACAACCGCTCGTTCGGTGGCGCCCAGGTGAGCCGCACGTTCTACGCCCGTGGGCAGACCGGTCAGCAATTGTTGCTCGGTGCCTACCAGCAGTTGGCCCGGCAGATCGGCCTCGGCAACGTGCGCCTGTTCAACCGCACCGAGCTCGTCGACGTCGTCACCGTCGAGGGTCGCTGCGCCGGAATCGTCACCCGCGACCTCATGACCGGTGAGGTGGTCTCGCATGCCGCCCACGCGGTGGTGATGGCCACCGGCGGATACGGAAACGTGTTCTTCCTCTCCACGAACGCCATGGCGTGCAACGTCACCGCGGCGTGGCGCGCGCACCGCAAGGGTGCGCTGTTCGCGAACCCCTGCTACACGCAGATCCACCCGACCTGCATCCCGCAGAGCGATCCCACCCAGTCGAAGCTCACCCTCATGTCGGAGTCGTTGCGCAACGACGGTCGCGTGTGGGTGCCCAAGAACCCCGACGACAATCGTCCGGCGGCCCAGATCCCCGAGGACGAGCGCGACTACATCCTCGAGCGTCTGTACCCGAGCTACGGCAACCTGGCTCCTCGCGACATCTCGTCGCGCGCGGCCAAGCGTTCGGTGGATTCCGGTCGTGGTGTCGGTCCGCTGAAGAACGGTGTGTATCTCGACTTCAGCGACGCCATCAACCGACTCGGTCGCAACGTGGTGGCCGAGCGCTACGGAAACCTCTTCGAGATGTACGAGCGCATCGCCGGCGAGAACCCGTACGACATGCGTATTCTCATCTACCCGGCCTAGCTCTACACGAT
>JBJTFY010000261.1:0-3966 GCA_046093625.1 Actinomycetota bacterium | reverse complement strand
ATCCAACCCCCCCCCCCAACCCCCCCGCGGGGGCCCCCCGCCACCGCCCCCGCCGGGGGGGCCGGTGTGCCCGCCCGGGGGGGGGGCCGGCTGGGCCCACCCCCACCCAACGCGACGACCGACCGGAGTCGGTCAATTGTCTTTCACGCTTCGTTCGTGAACGAAGCGGCTCAGCCCGCCAGCTCGGCGATCGGGTTGAGCGCCTTGCCGTTGTAACCGTCCATGATGGACACGTACTCGGTGCCCTGCTGCTGCTGGATGCCAATGGAGAACCCGCACAACGACGGGAACGTCGGGTTGCCACCGCAATTGAAGTCACCCACGCCGGCCCACATCGGACCCACGAAGGACTTGGCAGCGTCGCGGATGGCCGCCGAATCGGTCGCTCCCTCGTTCATGAACTTCACCATGGTGATGAGCGAGCCGAACGTGGGGCCGCCGAAACCGGTGTACTCGGGGTTCTCGACACCCGTCTCGGCCGCCCAGGCCAACGCCGCGTCGATGTAGGCGTCGGTCTCGGGGTTGCCGGCGATTTCGTACGAGTATCCGTAGCCACCGAAGTACCAGCCATCGGGCAGCTTGCCCTCTTCGCCGACCGACTTCAGGTGGTCCTGCATCGGGATGCCGAAACACAAACCGGTGGTGACGATCGGCGTGTCGATGCCGAGGGTTTTGAGCGCGTCGTAGATGCCGATGCAACCCTGGATGGTGACCAACGGGTAGAACACGTCGGCCGTGTCGGCGCCAGACGACTGGATCGCCGTGGCCATCTCGGTGGCGCCGGCGGTGTCGGCTACTGCAACACCGGTGACCTCGACGCCCAGCTGCTCGAGGATGGGCTTGGTGAGCAACGTGACTGCCACGGTTCCGGCCGGGTTGTCGTTGTACACGACGGCGACCTTCTTCACGTCGATTCCTTCGAGTTCACCGATGTACTTCGCGGCGAACACCGCGAGGCCCTGCACCACGCCGGGCGAACCCGGGGTGAAGGCGTACGCGTCAGAGGCGAGGAACTCGGGAGTGGTCACCGGGTTCGGCAGGAAGACGGGCTTCTTGTCCTTCAGGGTGTCGAGCAACGGAGCGTTTCCGTTGAACATGGCACCCACCAAGACCGCCTGCACGTCGTCATTGGCCAACATCTGCTGGGCGCAGCTCTGGCCGTCCTCTTCCTTGGTCACGAAACACTTCACCAGCTCGATCGGACGACCGCCCACACCACCGAGGAAGTTGTTGATGAACCAAACACCCGCGTCGGCGCCGACGGAGGCCTCCGGGAACGCCGGGGTGCCGCCTTCCTGATTGACATAGCCTATGTAGAGCGGATCGCGCGACGCCGCCCAACCGGGACCCCCGGTGTCGGCCACAGCGACGTCGACCGAACTCTGCTGGACCGGCAGGTCACCGCTCGGTGCCTCGGTGCTCGGCGCTTCCGACGTCGGAGCCTCGGTGCTCGGCGCCTCGGTCGCCGGGGCATCACTGCCTCCGCTGTCCTCGCTGCAGGCGCCCGCGAACAAGCCGAGAACGGCCAAGCCCGCGACGAAACTGATCTTTCTGCTTCTCACGTGTCTCCCCCTTGGATGACGACGGACCCGGTCTGGGTGCGTCATGCGTCACAGCCTGTCACAGCCGCACGAAGGGGTCAAACACTGCGCACGGAAAACCGCAGGTCACCGGCGGCGTCGACCGGTCAGGCTCGGTCTTCGCGATAGTCGCCAAAGGCCTTGTCACGCTCGCTGAGGCTGGCGGTGACCCCCTTGGTGGCGAAACCCTGCATGTATTCCATCGAGGAACGTTGGTGGAAGCCCAAAGCTTGTATCTCGGCGGTGGCGCGGATGCCGGCCCGGATTCCCATGGCCTCCATGGCCCGGTGCGCCGCCCGCTTGTTGAGCGCCAGGAGATCGGCCGGGATCTTGGCCACCCGTTCGGCCATGGCCAGAACCTCGGCGTCGAGGGATTCGACCGGATGAGCGCGGTTCGCAAAGCCGGCAGCGACCGCCTCGTCTCCCGACATGGAGTCCCCGGTGAGCAGGGCCTCCATACCGCGGCGCAAACCCATCATCCAGGTCTGCCACTGCATGTCGGGTGGCGACATGAGCCGAACGGGCGGGTACCCGATCTTGGCGTCATGGGCGACGTAGACGAGGTCGCAGGCCGTGGCCAACTCGGTCCCCCCGGCCAGGCAGTACCCGTGCACCTGCCCGATGATCGGAGTGCTCATGTCCCACATCTCGAACCAGTTGTTCACGACGTGGCGCGACCACCACCCGTCGGCCCGCGAGATCGCCCGCTCCACGTCGGAGTTCGGCGAGCCGAGGTCGTAGCCGGCGCAGAAACACGAACCGGCCCCGCGGATGATCATGACCGAGACGTCCCGATCCTTGTCGCCGGCCCGCAACGCGTCGAAGAGCGCACCCCGCAGGTCGTCGTTCAGGGCGTTGCGCTTCTCGGGCCGATTCAAGGTGAAGCGTCGGACCTTCGGAGCCGGGTCGTCGATCAGGAGCACGTCGTCGTCGGCCATCGTCGTCAGCCCTTCTCCCAGTACGGCGCACGAAGTTTGCGCTTGTTGATCTTGCCCATGGTGTTGCGCCCCAGGTCGTCGACGAACTCGATCGTGCGCGGGCACTTGTAGTGACTCAGTCGTTCACGACAGAAAGCCAGCACCTCCGCGGCCGCGGGAGGTCGTGACGGATCGCGCAGGATCGCCAGTGCCTTGAGTTCCTCCCCCATCTCGGGGTGGGGGACTCCGATGCACGCCACGTCGAGGATCGCCGGATGCTGAACCAGAACCTGCTCGGCCTCGGCCGGGTAGATGTTGACGCCGCCCGACACGACCATGTCGCTGAATCGATCGGTGATGAAGACGAAACCTCCGTCGTTCACGTACCCGATCTCACCGAGCGTGAACACCCCGGGCGCGATGTTGGCCGCCTTGGTCTTCTCCGGGTCGTTCGGGTAGATCACCCCACGTCCGGTGGCGTCCTTGAAGAACAAACGCCCCTCGGTGTTGGGCGGCACCTCGTTACCGTCGTCGTCGAGCACCAGCACGCTGAAGGGCGGCACCGGACGACCCACCGAGCCCGGGTTCTCCAACCACTCCTCACTGGAGATCTGACAGGTCGTGCCCACCTCGGTCGCACCGTAGGCGTCGATGAAGATCGGACCCCACCACTCGATCATCGCGCGCTTGACGTCGACCGGACACGAGGCCCCGGTGTGTGCCGCCAACTTCATGGACGAAACGTCGTACTTGCGCTTCACGTCGTCGGGCAGGGCCAAAAGACGCACGAAATGCGTCGGCACCATCACCGACGATTCGGTGCGG
Organism: Actinomycetota bacterium; assembly: GCA_046093625.1. GTDB lineage: Bacteria > Actinomycetota > Acidimicrobiia > Acidimicrobiales > Ilumatobacteraceae > Casp-actino8. The sequence goes on along the minus strand of JBJTFY010000261.1, from coordinate 644 downwards.
TGTTCGTGGATCGCGCGCAGGGTGTTCTCGGCGTCGAACTTGGCGAGGATCACCATCGGCACGCCGCGAACGAGCAGTCGCATTCCGTTGAGGGGTCCCGTGTGGTACATCGGGCCGACCACGAGGTGGGTCCCGTACTGCGCGAAGCGATTCGCCTTCATGCCCTCGAGGTGCTCGGCCATCGTCGAACCACCCGCGAACATCGTGGGAGGCAACTCGGTGCCCTTGGGACGACCGGTGGTGCCCGAGGTGTAGAGCAGGTTCGCCCGGGGCGCGACGTCGAGAGGCGGGTGCGACGCGTCGGCTCCGGCCAGCCAGTCCGACCAGCCACGCACGCCCGGGGCCGTCACTCCCCAGCCGATGACCTCGATCTCGCGTCCCTCCGCGCGGGCGAGGTTCGCCGCGGCCACTCCTCGCTCGACGGTCTCGGGCCCGACGAACAACAAACGCGATTCGGAGTCGACCAGGATGTAGGCGGTCTCCTCGGCGGTGAGGTGGAAGTTGACCGGAACGGTCGATGCACTTCCGAGCAGACATCCGAGATGGGCCAGCGCGGTCTCAGCGGCGTTCTCGGCGAACACCGCGACACGCCGGTTCGGACCGAGATCGGCCGCCAACGCGTTGTTCGCCACCCGGTTCAAGAT
>JBJTFY010000260.1:0-5104 GCA_046093625.1 Actinomycetota bacterium | reverse complement strand
CACTCCGATCCCCTCGGCGAGGACGGAGGACACCAACGCCACCGCTTCGTCGATCTCGTCGAGCTACACCGTCCACGGGGGTGCGAGGCGCAACGAATGGGCGTTGACGGCGTTGGTCACGAGACCACGCCGCAACAGCTCGAGGTACACGGCCTTGGCGTCGCGCGTTCCGAGGTCGGCGGCCCGCAACAATCCCTGACCCCGTACCGCGACCACGCCCTCCACCTTCTCGAGGGCCGACGCCAGGTGCGCACCCTTGGCGCGCGCCATGGCGGGCGCATCCAATCGACGCATCTCGGCGATGACCGCGTTCACCGCGGCACCGGCGACGGCCGTGCCGCTGTAGGTGCTGCCGTGATCGCCCGGTTGGAACACCGCGGCCACCTCGGTGCGCGCCCAACACGCGCCGACCGGGAAACCGTTGCCCATCGCCTTGGCCATGGTGACGACGTCGGGGACGATTCCGGCGTGCTGGAAACCGAACCACTCGCCGGTGCGGGCGAATCCGGTCTGCACCTCGTCGATCATCATCAGCATTCCGCGCTCGTCGCACAGTTGCCGGATACCCCGCAAGTATTCGGCGGATGCCGGGAGCACACCGCCCTCACCTTGAACCGTCTCGATGAGAACGGCCGCGCACGACGCGTCAATCGTCGCGCGTAACGCGTCGAGATCGCCGAACGCCACGTGTCGGAATCCCTCGGGCATGGGTTGGAAGGGCTCGTGCTTGGTCGGTTGACCAGTCGCGGCCAATGCGGCCAACGTGCGACCGTGGAAACTGCCGAGAGCGCTCACCACGACGTGCCGACCGCGACCACCGAACTTGCGGGCCCACTTGATGGCCGCCTCGTTCGCCTCGGCCCCGCTGTTGCAGAAGAAGACCTGACCGTTGGCACCGGTGGCCTCGCGCAACAAGGTGTTCACCGCGACGGCGGCCGACGTGGCGGCGTCGTTGGCGAAGAAGTTGCTGACGTGGACGAGCCGGTTCATCTGCTCGCTCACCGCGGCGGCGATCACCGGATTTGCGTGCCCGAGCGAGACCACCGCGATGCCCGACAGGAAGTCCAGATAACGCCGGCCGGCGGTGTCGAAGAGTTCCGTTCCGCTCCCCCGTTCGAACATCACCGCCGGAGCACCGAAGACCGGCATGAACGGACACCGGTCGAACCCGGCGGTGTCGAACGCGTGCGAGGTCATGACGCACCCTTCTTGTAGGCACTCTCCACCATCGTGCCGATACCGGCGTCGGTGAAGAGTTCGAGCAACAACACGTGGGGAATGCGACCGTCCAGGATGTGGGCCCGCTTCACCCCTCCGCGCACGGCCCGCACGCAACTCTCGACCTTGGGGATCATGCCCCCGGCGATCGTGCCGTCGGCCATGAGCGCGTCGAGCTCGTCGGGGCTGGTCTGCCGGATGAGGGTGGTGGGATCGTCGACCACCCGCCGCAGGCCCTCGATGTCGGTGAGGTAGACCAATTTCTCCGCACCCAAGGCCTCGGCGATGGCCCCGGCCACCGTGTCGGCGTTGATGTTGTAGGCCTGACCGTGCGCGTCGGTTCCGATCGTGGCCACCACCGGGATGAACTCGTCGTCGAGCAGACGGTTCAAGATGCCCGGATTGATGCGCTCGACCTCCCCGACGAATCCGAGGTCGGGGTTCTTGGCCGAGGCCGAGATCAACGAGGCATCCTCGCCGCTCACTCCCACGGCGAAACGACCGTGAATGTTGATGGCCGCCACGATCTGGGGGTTGACCTGCCCGCTCAGCACCATGCGGGCGATGTCGACCGTCTCGGCGTCGGTGACCCGCAATCCGTCGCGGAATTCGGTGACTTTGCCCAGCCGGGTCATGAGTTCGCTGATCTGGGGTCCGCCACCGTGTACGACCACGGGCTTCAAGCCGACGAGACGCATCAACACGATGTCCTCGGCGAACAACGCCAGGGCGTCGGACTCGGTGGCACCAGCCAAGGCGTTGCCGCCGTACTTCACCACCACCGTCTTGCCCGCAAAACGCCGGATGTACGGCAACGCCTCGACGAGGACGGACGCCCGGGCGTCGGGTCCGATGGGAGTCGTGTTCATGGGTACACCCCGATCGCCGAGAGGCCTGACGTTTCGGGCAGTCCGAGGGCCACGTTGGCGGCCTGCACCGCACCACCCGACGCACCCTTGCAGAGGTTGTCGAGGGCACCGATGACGACGACGTGGTTGGTGCGCGCGTCGTGCCGAGCGGTGATGTGCACCGCGTTCGATCCGAGGGTGGCCTTGGTCGAGGGCGAACGCTCCGACACCACCACGAACGGTTCGTCGGCGTAGAAGTCGGCCAGCGTGTGCAGCAACTCGTCGGTGGAGGTCGTCGCCGACGGTGTCGCGTAACAGGTGGCCAGAATGCCGCGGTTCATCGGAGCCAGATGCGGGGTGAACAACAGTTGCGCTCCGATCTGGTCCTCCATCTCCGGTGTGTGACGGTGATCGAGCAGCCCGTAGGCGTTGAGGTCCTCGTTCACCGAACCGAACAGACTCGTGTGCTTCAAAGCGCGGCCGGCGCCCGACACCCCACTCGCGGCGTCGACGATGATGCCGGTGCTGGCGATCACCCCGGCGCGCACGAGCGGCGCGAGGCACAGCGTCGCGGCCGTGACGTAACAGCCCGGTGTGGCGATCAACCGTGCGCCGGTCAACGCCGGGCGATGCAACTCGGGCAGTCCGTAGACGGCGGCGGCCAACAACTCGGGCTGGTCGTGCTCGAACCCGTACCACATGGGGTACAGCGAGGCGTCCTTCATGCGAAAGGCGGCCGACAGGTCGACGACGCAGCCGACTTCACCCACCACTGCCGGGGCGATGGCCAGGCTCGCCTCGTGCGGCAACCCGAGGAACACCGCATCGAGCCCGGCGACGGCGGCCACCACGGAGTCGACGTCGGACGAGCCGAACACCAGGTCGCCGTACCGGGCCGCGACACTCGGGTACAGGTCGGCGACGCGCGTTCCAGCCTGGGTGTCGCCGGTGGCCACCACCAGTTCGAGGCCGGGATGACCCGCGATGAGCCGCATCAGTTCGGCCCCGGTGTATCCGGAAGCACCGATGATGCCCACCCGCCGGGGTCCGCCGGTCGGGGCCGAGGGAGAGTTGGTCGACGCCATACGCATTATCATACGGACTGGTGTATGGGAATACAACGATGCCCCAGCGGGCCCGTGGAAGCATGATCCGGTGAGTTCGGGCTTCTCGTTGCCGTCCACCCGTGGTCGACTCCTGGTGGCCGCTCCCCCACTCGGCGACCCCAACTTCGACCGCACGGTGGTGTTCATGCTCGACCACAACGAGGCCGGAGCCATCGGGGTGGTGCTGAACCGGGCCAGCCCGGATCTCCAGATCGAGGTCGACCAGTGGCGCGACCTGATCGCACCTCCGTACGGGATGTTCGGCGGCGGGCCGGTCGATCCCCGCGCGCTGATCGGACTCGGACTGGTGCCCGCGACCACTCCCGATGGTCAGCGGATCGAATCGGTCGAGTGCATCGAACCCGTCGACCTCGACGAGGACCCGTCCGACATGGAGCATCCCCCCACAAGGGTGCGGATCTTCCACGGCTACGCCGGCTGGGGACCCCAACAACTCGACGGTGAGCTCGACCTCGGCGCCTGGATCGTCGTCGACGCGCTGGCGCGCGATGTCTTCACCGATCAACCCGAGGGTCTGTGGCGAACGGTGCTGGCGCGTCAACGCGGAGAGGTGGCGTGGTTGGCCGACTGCCCGACGGACGCGTCGCTCAACTGAGCCGCACCCGCATCAAACGACGCCCGAAGATGACGAGCGCCAAGGCCCAGGGCAGGAAGTTGAGGACGTCGGTACCCGTTGTCGGAAGCCGTCCGCTTGGAGTCGATCCACCGGCATTCGTCGAGCCACTGGATGTGACAGTCACCGAAATCGAACTCGACCTGCGTTGACCAAGGAGGTCGGACACCACGTACGACAACGGAGTTGCGGCACCCGCGAACGACGGCACAGGTGTGAAGGTGATGAGGCCGGTGGCGGTGTTCACGGTGTACCGGCCCTCACCAGCGACCTCGACGGTGGTCTGCACACAAGCCGGTGGTGTGTCGATGAGCGCGCACAAGCGCACCGACGTGGGAAGCAGCGGTACTTCGAGGGCGCCGGGCGTGTCATTCGACAGAAGATCGATCGTCTGAGACGCACCCTGCACACCGTGCGAGGCGTCAGGGGATGCGACAGGCGGGGCGACCACGGTCGGTGTGAGCGTGGACCGCACCGTGAAGCCACTCCGATCGGTCACCTCGTAGGTGATCGACGATTGCGGCCCGGTCACAGCCGAAGAGTCGGCGGAAAAAGTGACGATTCCCGTCAAGACATCGATGGTGAAAGTGCCCTCGCCGGCGATGACCACTGGGGTCGAGCCACAGGACTGTGTCGAGGGATCGACGATGCACGCCGACGACGGCACGATCGAGGCTCCACCGGCAACTCGCGCCACCAATCCGTCTCCTGACGTCATCGACCGGAATCGCGCTGTTCCACCGCGGGCGACGAGAACGGTGTCCGGGGTGGCCGAGGGAGGCACGCTCGTGACGGTCGGGGTGATCGTCGACGACGTCGTCCGACCCATCGAGTCGGTGACCTGATAAGACACGGCGGTGGCGGACCCGACGAAATCAGGCAATGGATCGAAAGTCACCACTCCGGTCGAACTCACCGAGTAGGTGCCCTGGTCGGCAACCAAGAACGTGGTCAGCGAACAGCGGGGTGGCGTCTCGCCGTGGCCGCACAGCCTCACGCTCGTGACGTCGAAGGTAGTGCCGGTGCCGGGGTTGTCGTTCACCAGCACCGAGAACATCTGGTTCGTGTCGAGGCCGGCCGAACCCGAATCGGGAGTCATCGTCGGGTCGGGAGGCACGACCGGGGTCAACGTGGCGGTCGCCGTCGCGCCGACCGCGTCGGTGACGCGGAAGGTCACCGCGGTCTTGGTGCCCACCGACGCCGACGGGTCGGCCACGAAGGTGGGCACACCGGTCGCCTGGTCGATGCTCCAGTCACCCTGTCCCGCGATGGTGAACGACGTCTTGCAGACGGTGTCG
>JBJTFY010000259.1:0-8220 GCA_046093625.1 Actinomycetota bacterium | reverse complement strand
GCGGCCGCGGCCCTGTCGTCGTCGGTGACCGTCGCCGCGTTGACCAACGACACGATGAAGAACAGCGCGGCGAACACCCACGGTCCGGTGTACTTGTTCCAGTCGAACCAGTTCTCCCCCGCCGCTTGGGCCGGCAACACCAACACGGGACCGAGAACCGCACCGAACGTGCTGGCGAAGAGGATGCGACTCATCGCCGCGCCGCGCTGATCCCCCGGGGCCAGGTCGGTGGCGGCGTAACGCGACAAGAGGTTCGACGCCTGACCGGATCCGTAGACGAAGAGCCCGATCACGAAAAACGGCATCGACTTGGATTCGGCACCGTAGCCGGCCACCAATCCGCCCGCGATCGCCAAGCCGTACCCGATCATCAGGCCCTCGCGTCGACCGTGCTTGGCCATGCGCCGTGCCAGCACCTGCGACATGAACGCGGTGCCGATGGTCACCGTGGCCGTGGCGATGCCGCCCCACGGTGTCGACTGGCCCAGGATGCGCTGGACGACGAACGCACCGACGGTCACCGACGACGACAGGGCCGCGGCCGCGGCCAACTGACCGAGCACCAGCACCCTCAACGTGCGTCGCTGCACCGCCTCGATGTCCACACGATCAGTCTCGCAGACGTCGATGGAACCGACGGATTTCCTACGTCGATCTCGCGTCTCTGGAGCGCCTTCGCAGCAACATCACCAACACGCCGAAACCCACGACCAACCACGCTCCGCCGATCGCACGACGGGACTCACGACCGACCGTCGGAAGGCCCGGTTCCGGAACGGTGGTCACGTCGGTACGCCCGCCCGTTCCCGGTGGAACGGTCGTGACGAGGACGATCGACGTGGTGGTGGAGACGATGCTCGGCGGCGATGTCGAGGTCGTCGTGGAGGCCGGTGGGCCGGTGGTCTGAGGAATCGTGGTGATCGGGGTCTGCGGCTCCGTCGTCGTCGATCCGCCGACTCCCGGACTCGTCGTCGACGAGCCCTGTCCGCCACTCCCGGGGGGCGGAGTGGTGTACGGCGGGAGGGTCCCCGGGTCGACGAAGTTCACGTCGCGTGGTTGTGGGCGAGCGATGTTCGTGCCATCGCCAATCTGACCGTGGACGTTGTCACCCCAACACTTCACGGCGCTGTCCACCATGACGGCACAGCTATGAAACGATCCTGCGGCGACCGCTGCGACTCCGGACGTCAAACCGATGACCTGCGTTGGCGACGATCGCGGTGTGGTCGTTCCGTCGCCGAGTTGCTGTGAGGCATTCAGACCCCAGCAATACACGGCACCACTGTCGAGCACCGCGCAAGTGTGCTTGGCGCCCGCGCTGATACCGACGGCGGCCGAGGGCAGTCCGATCACGCTCGTGGGGGTGAGGCGCTGTGTGGTCGTGCCGTCTCCAATCTGACCCGCGGAGTTGTCGCCCCAACATTTGACGACGCCCCCCGTCAGCAACGCACAGGCATGACTTGCCAGTCCGGACAACGTGTTGTTCTCGCCAACGCTGATGGCGATCACCCCGGACGTCAAGTCAGGAACGACCGTCGGTGAGAGGGCGTTGACCAAGTCGCCGGTACCCAACTGTCCACTCGAATTGCGACCCCAACACTTCACCGAGCCGCCGCTGAAAAGGGCGCACGAGCTGACGTCGCCGAGCGACACCGCGATCACTCCGGAACCAGAGGGAAAGACCTCGACCGGGGTCGAGCGTTGCGATGTCGTGCCGTCACCGAGACGTCCGTAACTGCCGTTTCCCCAACACTTCAACCCGTTCCCCGAGGTGACCGCACAGGAGTGTGCGGTGCCCACTGAAATCTGGATCACCCCGGCCGTCAAGCCCGTGACGGGAACGGGACTCCAACTGTCCGTGTTCGAACCCCGCCCCAAAACACCGTTCGCGCCGTCCCCCCAGCATTGGACGCCTCCCGACATCGACAGGACGCAGTTGTGTTGGATGCCGACACCGATCGCGGCAGTGTCGGTGAGACCCGAAACGGTGACGGGGATGTTGGAATCCACCGTTGCCGAGTCGTTCCCCAATTGCAGGTTCTGGTCACGTCCCCAGCAGCGCACTGTGCCGTTCGGACGAACCGAACAAGTGTGCATTTCGTCGGCTCCGATGGCGCCGAACGTCGACGCGAACGGGGTGTTCGACTCGCTCGTCTCCGCGGAAGCCCTGTCCCGCACCAGTGCCCCAGCGATCAGCAAGAGCACCACGAGGAACAACCGACCGGGTAGGCGTGAGAACTGGTCCACACGCAGGTAACGCTCGGCGAAGTCGATTCGTGACAGGTGGATCGAGCCGGGGCGTGGCCATCTGGCCCGGGGCGTGGCCGGGCCGAGGTTCTCGCACCACCGCCACCACCGCCACGAGGTGTGACGGGTGAACGCTCTCGCGGCGCGCCAGCCTTGGCAATCGCGAAACGAAGGTGACAGGCTCCGAGCATGTCGTTCGACATCGCCATCATCGGAGGGGGCCCCGGCGGCTCGGCCGCGGCGATTTCGGCCGCGCGAGCGGGCTTGCGAGTGGTGCTGTGCGAAAAGGGCCCGTACGGGCGCGACAAGGTGTGCGGTGACGGGCTCACCCCTCGGGCCATCGGAGCACTCGACGAGTTGGGAATCGACCACTCCGTGGCTCATCGCATCGACGGACTGCGCATGATCGCCGGGAAGAAGCAACGCGAACTGGCCTGGCCCACCACCGATCGATTCCCCAACCACGGAGCGGTGTGGCCTCGCCAGCGATTCGACAACCATCTGCTCGACGTGGCCATCGCCGCCGGCGCCGACGTGCGCTTCGGGACCGAGGCGCTACCCGTCATCGAGAACGGGGTCGTCGTGGGTGTCGATGTGAACGGCGAGGTGTTGCGGTCGTCGTTGGTGATCCTGGCCGCCGGGGCCCAAGGAGCCGCGGCCAAGATGCTCGGTGCGGTTCGTGATCCCGACGAGACCTTCGGGTTGGCCATTCGCGCCTACGCGCCGACGCCGCGTCACGCCGAGCGACATCTGGAGGCCTGCCTCAGCCTGCGCGACGAACACGGCACGGCGATTCCGGGTTACGGCTGGATGTTCCCCGCCGGCGACGGCACCGTGAACATCGGCGTGGGCGCGCTCAGCACCATGAAGGGATTCAAGAAGCTCAACCTCAACACTTTGCTCGATCAGTACGCCGCCATCGTGCGCGACTCCTGGTCGCTCGGCGATTACATCGACAAGCCCCGCGCCTGGAGACTGCCCATGAGCTGCGTTCGTCGACACGGACCGGGTTGGGTGGCCATCGGTGACGCCGCCGGCTTCGTCAACCCCATGAACGGTGAGGGGATCGACTACGCCCTCGAGTCCGGCATGTTGGCCGTGCGGTGTTTCGTGGAGGACCCAACGACGGCACCGGCGGACTACGACCAGCGGGTAGGTGAGCGATTCGATTCCTTCCTGCGCACGGGTCGTCGGTTCAGCTTCATCATCGGGCATCCGTGGCTGTTGCGTCCCGGTTTGCGAGTCGCGGTGGGCACGCAAGCCGCCGCCGACATCACGTTGGCGGTGATGGGCAACCTCATCGACTCCGGCACACCGGGTGCGGCCGGCAGGGTGATGCGCGTGGCCGACAGAACCTTGCGCATCGCCGATCCGTTGTTGCGACGCACGCGCGCCAAGGCGTAGTCGCGTCGACCCGTCGCCGTCAGCGGGTTCGGGTCATTCCACGCGCAGGCCGGAGATCGCACGGGCGATCACCAGCTGCTGGATCTCCGAGGTGCCCTCGAAGATGGTGTGGATCTTGGCGTCTCGGTGCATGCGCTCCACGTGGTACTCGCGCGTGTAGCCGTAACCACCCAGGATCTGGATGGCCTCCTCGGTGACGTGCACCGCGGTCTCCGACGCGTAGTACTTGCTCATCGAACCCTCGGCGTTCTTGTATCCGCCGTTGCGCGCCAACCACGAGGCGCGCCAGATCAGCAGACGAGCGGCGTCGATCTGGGTGGCCATGTTGGCCAACTTGAACGCGATCGACTGGTTCATGATGATCGGCTTGCCGAACGCCACGCGCTCCTTGGCGTAGTCGAGCGCGATCTCGTAGGCGCCACGCGCGATACCCAACGCCTGCGCCCCCACCGTCGGGCGGGTGGCCTCGAAGGTCTTCATGGCGGGCTGGGCCTCACCGGTGCGGCCGGCCTCGCGGGCGCGGGCCAACTTGGCGTCCAACTTCTCCTTGCCACCCAGCAAGCAGCGACCCGGCACGCGGACGTCGTCGAGCACCACCTCGGCGGTGTGCGACGCCTTGATGCCGTGCTTCTGGTACTTCTGACCCTGGGACAAACCCTTGGTGCCCGGCGGGATCACGAACGACGCCTGACCGCGACCCTTCAGAGCCGGGTCGACCGCGGCCACCACCACGTGCACGTTGGCGATGCCACCGTTGGTGATCCAGGCCTTGGTCCCGTTCAGAACCCACTCGTCGTTCGCCTCGTCGTACACGGCGCGGGTGCGCAACGACGACACGTCGCTTCCGGCGTCGGGTTCGCTCACACAGAACGCACCCAACTTCACGTCGTTGGCGTCGCCGTAGCACTGGGGCACCCATTCGATGACCTGCTCGGGCGTTCCGTTGCCGCTGATGCCGGCGGCCGCCAGACCCGAACCCATGATGGCCATGCCGATGCCACCGTCACCCCAGAAGATCTCCTCGACCGCGACCGGCATGGTGAGACCGGAACTGTCGCTCATCGCGTTCATGATGAAGTCGAGTCCGTACAGGCCGATCTTGGCGGCCTCTTGGACGATGGGCCAGGGGAACTCCTCGCGATCGTCCCACTCCTGAGCGGCCGGACGCATGACGTCCTTGGCGAACTCGTGGATCCAATCCTTGATCTGGAGTTGTTCGTCGTTGAGGGTGAGGGAGAACTCGGACATGACGAAATGTTACCGAGTGGTAACCAAGCCCGCCACTCCCGTTCGGTCCGGCCGTCGGAATTCCCACCCGAGGGGCCGACTGTCAGAATCGTGTCATGTCGGCCACCGCGAGACCGCCCGTCGCGTCGGTGCGCGGGGTGCTGTCGAGCCTCACCGTGGCCGTCGGCGCCATGCACCTCGCGGTCGCCCCGGGACGTTCGGCCGATTGGCGCACCGAGGGTCTCGCCCTCGCGAGCGTCGGGGTGATCATGCTCGCCGCGGGTGCCGCGGTCGCTCTGCGCGACACGCGACCACCACTCATCATCGGTTCGATCCTCCACGCGGTGGTCGTGATCGCCCTCGTCGTCAGTCGCACCGCGGGTTACCCGTTCGGACCGTGGAGTTCGACCACGCCGCCGATGGGGCCGTACGAGGTGGTCGTGCTGTTGGCGGCCGCGATCGCGTTGGCCGTGGGACTCGGTGCGCTGGTGTCCGACGTCGAACACCTCGGGGCGCCCGGTCTCCGATTCGAGAACCTCGCTCCACTCGCGGTGGTGTTGGTGGCCCTGCCCGGTGTCGTCACCTCACAGTGGGCCGACGACGCCGCCCACGTGCAGGGCTCGGCTCACTCGCACGTCCACACCATGCCCACCGGGATCGGCTCCCCATCGGCTCTCACCGCCGACGAGCGCGCCCAGTTGGGACGAGAATTGACCCTCGCCGCCACCGCGGTCGAGGCCTACCCCACTCTGGCCGACGCCGAGTCGGCCGGGTGGGTTCGCGTCGGGGGCTACGTCTCGGGTGTCGGCCAGATGTTGATCGACCCGTCGGTGGACTCGCGCACCCGCGCCGTCGCCCCCGACGAACCGTCCGGGCTGCTCTACGAATCGTCAGCGAGCGACGCGCGCTTGGTGGGCCTGCAGTACGACGCGTGGACACCCGATGGTTCGACGCCCGACGGTTTCACCGGTCAGTCATCGATGTGGCACCTGCACGACGGAACCTGCGTGTCCGACGATGCGCCCTGGGCACTGCCCCGCGAAACGGCCGTGACCGGCGACGACTGCTCCGCGGTGAACGCCACCTACGTCGACACCTCGTCGTGGATGTTGCGGGTGTGGCTGGTGCGCGGCTGGGAGAACCCGGCCGGAGTCTTCGCCCACGACAACCCCTCGTTGCCCTGAGTCAGCTGGCGCGACGCCCCCGACCGCCCCGCGACACCCGACGCTTGTGGTCGAGGAAGTCGACCATCACGTAGTTGCCCAGATCGTGGGCGTTCGTCATGAAGGCCCGTCCCCCGTTCATGGAGGTCATCTGCTCGACGAAGCGCACCAGGTACTGGTCGGCGTCGAGCATGAAGGTGTTGATCGTGATGTTCTCGCGCGTGCAGCGCATCGCTTCGCGCAAGGTGGCCTCGACCGTGAGTTGTTGGGCGTCCCAACCGTCGAAATAGGTGAACCACGGGTCGCCGCTCGGAGTGATGTGCGCCGTCGGCTCGCCGTCGGTGATCATGATGATCTGCTTGTTGCCCGACTGCCCCGCGAGCATGCGCCGCGCCGTGGCCATCGCGTGGTGCATGTTCGTGCCCTGCATGCCCGGCGGTGTGGCCTCCATCAACTCGTCGGGCTTCACTTCCCACGCCAGGTGCCCGAACATCAGGATGCCGAGATAGTCGCGCGGATACTGCGACGACATCAACGACTGCAGAGCCACCGCCACCTTCTTGGCCGGCCCCCAACGGTCGTCGCGGTACATCGAGTACGACGCGTCGAGCATCAGCACCGTGGCGGAACGGGTGACGTGTTCGGTCCGCTCGACCTCGAAGTCCTCGGCCGACAACTGCACCGGCGTGCCCTGGCCCCCGCGGCGCAACGCGTTGCGGATCGTACGCTGCAGATCGAGGTTGAACGGATCGCCGTACTCGTATTGCTTGGTTTCGTAGGTGCGCTCGTGGCCTTGACCAAACCGGTGCTGCTGATGTTGTCCGGGCTTGTCCTTGGCCAGGCGCGAGAAGATGTCGCGCAACGCCTTCGAGCCGATCTGGCGCATGCCGCGCGGGGTGACCTCCAGCTTGCCGTCGCGCTGACGGATGAGGCCCTCGCGTTCCATCTCCTTGACGAGTTTGGCCAACTTGTCCATCGAACGCGCCACCTCGTCGCCGAGCAGGTCGCGCACCCGATCCATGTCGGCCTCGGCCAGTTGTTGCGGGGAGGCCGGGTTGTTCATCAGGTCCTCGAGCCGGTCGAGGTCGGCGAGATCCTTCATCGTCTGCATGGCCTCGTCGAATCCCATGGGGTTCTCGCCCTGCATCTCGTAGCCCTGACCTTGGCCGAGACCCGGGAACATCGCCTGCATGTTGGCACTGAGTTGGGCCATTTCGTTCTGCAATTCCATGTCGTCGAGGAGCATCGCCGAGAGTTCCTGTAGTTGCTGGCGCTGCTCGGGCGTCATCGAGTTCAACATGTCCTGCGCGGCCTGCATCTGGCGGGCCAGTTGCTCCATCAGCTCCTCGAACGACTGCGGGTTCTCGGGGAAGAAGTCGCCGAACTTCTCCATGAACTCCTCGAACTTCTCGTCCTCGCCGTTGTTGTGACGCTCGATCATCTCGTTGAGCGCCTTCATCATCTCCTTCATGCGCGCCATGTTCTCGGGAGACATGTTCTTCATCGCATCGGAGATCTGGTCGAACTGCTTCTCCATCAACTGTTGACGGAGCTTGTCCATGAGTTGTTCGAAGCGTTGCTGGGCCTCGGCCGACTCGAAGTCGTACGACTGCAACTCGCGCACCTTGCCGGCCAGATCGTCGGGCATCATGTCGAGGCGGAAGTTGCGCTCCATGGCGGCGTTGCGGGCGTTCTCCGCGCGCCGTTCGTCACCGCTCTTCTCGGCGTCGAAGACCGACTGCTCGACCGCGTGTCGCTCCTCGTCGAGGATGTCGTCGAGTGCGTCGGCGATCTCCTGGAACACTCCGTTGGGATCGCCCTTGTCGAGCAGGTCCTGGCGAGCCTGCTTCAGCTTCTGCCGCATCTCTCGCAGACCCTGCAGTTTCTCGCCGTTCGCGTCGCGGGCTCCCCGCTCCATGAAGCGTCGTAGCGCACCCCGGAGATCACCGTGATTCAGCAGGTCGTCGGCCAACTCGTCGAAGAGGTCGGTGGTCTCCATGTCGAATCCGACCTGGGTGCCGTCCCACCGCGAGTAGGTGTACCTGCCGACCATGAGCGCACGCTAGTACCCCCATCGCGACCGACCGGCGTCCGGGCAAGGGGGTCGCCGGACCCCGACAGGACTGTCGACCGCACCTGCGGCGTCGGGGGGCTGTCGGGTGTCGCCCTGTCCACGGCG
>JBJTFY010000258.1:0-4140 GCA_046093625.1 Actinomycetota bacterium | reverse complement strand
TAGTCGCTTCTTCGCCCGCTGGAAGTCGTCCTCGCTGATGGTGCCGCGCTCGCGGAGGGACTCGAGTTTCTCGAGTTCGGAGGCGATCGTGTCGTGCCCGCCCACGGCGGGGCTGCCGTTCACCTCGATCTGCTGGTGGATGAAGCTCTGCACCTCGTCCGGGCGACGCACGTCGCTGAAACGTTGCTGACCGTCCTCGCCACCCGATTCGATCAACAGGTCTCCGGCCCCGATCATCTTCTCGAAGATCGTCTGCTTGAAGTTGATGTTGTTCACGCGCTCGAGGGGAATCGCGATACCGCTCTTGGCGAAGATGCCGGTGCGGTACACGAGGCGATCGGAGGTCACGACGAAGTGCGTGCTGCGCCATTGCAACCAACGCACTCCGAGCCACAACAGCGAGTACAAGGAGGCAACGCCGGTGATCCAACCCACGACCGTTCCCACGCCACCGTCGAGGTTGGCCGCGCCGAGGCCCCACAACGCCACCGAGAACAACGTCGCCGCGAAAGGTTGGGCGAAATGCCACCAATGTGGTTTCAGATCGAGGCAGATGTACTCGCCGTCGAACAGCAACTTCTCGGGGAACGCCGGATTGAGAAACGAGGGCCGCGACACCGATGACGATTCGTCCGACATGCCCTGAGAGTAGTCGCCCACCCCGCGCCTACGATGACGACGTGTCGGAGACGGAACTCGAACCCAGCGAACCGGAGGTGTCCTCCTCTGACTTGCTGGTCGACCTCGACTCGCGCCAACGCACCGCGGTCTCGAGCGACGCCCCGTTGCTCGCGGTGATCGCCGGCGCCGGGTCGGGCAAGACCCGGGTGCTGACCCGACGGGTGGCGTGGCAGGTGCTCGAGGGTTCCGCCACCGCCGAGCACGTGGCCGTCCTCACCTTCACCCGACAGGCCGCCTCGGAGTTGCGTCGGCGTCTGCGAACGCTCGGAGTGCGCGACGGCGTGACGGCCGGAACCTTCCACTCGGTCGCACTGTCCCTCTTGCGTCAACACTGGGACTCCACCGGCCGGGCGCACCCCACGGTCGTCTCCGATCGCCGACGTCTGATCGGCGAGGTGATGGGAGCCAAGCGCTCGGCCGACATCGCCGCGTTGTCCGCCGACGTCGACTGGGCCCGTGCTCGTAACGTCCCGCCCGAACGGTACGCCGCGACCTTGTCGGCGACCGGGCGACGGGGATCGGCTCCGGCCACCGAGGTCGCCCGCATCATGAGCGATCTCGAGGTCCTCAAGAAGAAGCGGGGGGTCATCGACCTCGACGATCTCCTGTCGCACTCGATCGAACTCATGACGTCCAGCGAGCAATTCGCCTCGGTGGTCCGCTGGCGTCTGCGCCACTTCTTCGTCGACGAGGCCCAGGACCTCAACCCGTTGCAACTCGAGATGTTGCGACTGTGGCGGGGCGAACGCGATCAGTTGACCCTGGTGGGCGACCCGAGTCAGTCCATCTACGGATTCAACGGTGGCGATCCCGCGATCCTTTCCGAACTCGAGTCGAACTTCCCCGGTATCGAAGTGGTGCGCCTCGACACCAACTATCGCTGTACTCCCCAGATCGTCGCGGCCGGACTCGGGGCTCTCGCACATTCCGCGACACCGACCCCCGACCTTCGTTCGGCTCGCTTCGACGGCGAGCCGGTGCGCATCGTCGGATTCGTCGACGAGGCCGCCGAGGCCTCGGGCATCGCCACCATCGTCGACGACCTCGCGACGCAGAAGGGAGACTGGCGTTCGATCGCGGTGTTGGCGCGAACCAACGCCCAGCTCGCCCCGATCCTCGGTGCCCTCCAAGCGCGCGGGGTCCCCGCACGAATCATCGGGTCGGCGGCGGGCGATCCGGTGCAGCGCGCCACGCGCGAGGTCGGCGAACTTCCGAGTGCCGCGCGCATCGCCACGTGGGTGCGCGACGCCCGCGAAGCCGCCGACGACGCCGTCGACGGCGACTTCGTCCCGGCGTCACCCGACGAAACCGTCGAGGAGTTCGCCGCACGCACCCGGGTGGCCCGGGCAGCCGAGGAGTTCCTCCTGACCGGCGGTGGCGGTGACGGTCGGGCGTTCCTCGCCTGGGTGCGGGCCAACCGTCCCTTCGACGACGATCACGAGCGCGACGTCGTCGAGTTGCTCACCTTCCACGGCGCCAAGGGTCGCGAGTGGGACATCGTCGTCGTGGCCGGTTGCGAGAACGGCCTCGTGCCACATTCGTCGGCCAAGAGCCCGGCCGAACGCGACGAAGAGGTGCGCCTCGCCTATGTCGCCATCACGCGCGCGGGTGCCACCCTGGTGCTGACGCACGCCACGCGGCGGCGCGGACGTGATCGCACCCGCAGCCCGTTCATCGACGGGGCCGATGCCCGACGGGTCGGGTCGGCTCCGACCGACGAGTTCCGCAAGGCCAGTGCCGACCGTCGCTCACGCCCCGACGTCACGGCGGTCGTTCTCGAACAACTGAGGGCCTGGCGCACCGCCGCGGCCCGTGCGTCGCTCGTCGACGGACGGGTTCTTCTCTCGGACGAGACCCTGTTCCGGATCGCCGAGGTCGCGCCGGACACGCTCGACGAGTTGGCCGCCATCGAGGGGGTCGGCGCCGTGACGGCGGCGCGCTCGGGCGCTCGCATCCTCGACGCGGTGCGACGCGGTGTCGTACGAGCTACTGATTCCGCTGACGATTGAGGTCGGCGAACTTCGCCGCGTTCACGGTGATGAAGGTGCCGATAGCCTCGGCACACAAGCGGTCGCCGGCATGAATCGTTCCCGACGTCATGATCTTGCGCCCGTGGAGTCCGTCGAAGCGTCCCACCACCCGCAATGGTTGGTGCAGCGGCGTGGGAGAGCGGTAGGTCACCTCGAGTCGGCCGGTCATGCCGGGCGATCCCGACAACGCCTGGGCGAAACCGAGAACCTCGTCGAAAATCGCAGCGATGAGTCCGCCGTGCAGACACCCGGGCGGGCCCTCGTACGCGGAGCCGTAGGTGACGGTCGCGACCACCTCGTGCTCGGTGGTAACAATGTCGACGAGACCCGCGAGCGCATTGAGCGGACCGGTCACCGGACTGTGACTGATGAATCCGTGGGTTGCGCCACCGACGGCACCCTCGGCGCTGGCGTGGTAGCCGCGACCGTGGGGGCCCTCCCCCAACACCGCGGCGGCTTGCTCGAGCAGTTCGGCGGCCCGGGCGAACGACTCCGGTGCGGCGACCGACGTCGCCGAGTGCTGCAACACCGCGCGCGTGGCATTGGCCAAACGCAGCCGCGGGTTGGTCGCCTCGAACATGACGGTGCGGTGCTTGGGCAGGTCGAGGGGGTTCCCCGAGCCGATCCCCTGCGGGTCGGACCACACCGAGGTCTCGTCGGACTCAGACATCGATGTCCACCACCACGGGGGCGTGATCGCTCGGCTTGTCACCCTTGCGCGCCTGACGATCGACGCTGATCCAACGACACCGGCTCGCGGCCGACATCGTGGCCATCACGAGGTCGATGCGCATTCCGTGGCCCTGATTGAACGCACCCGCGCGGTAGTCCCACCACGAGAAGAGTTTCTCGTCGGGATGGTGACGACGGAAGACGTCGTGCAAGCCCCACCTCTCGAGTTCGCGCAGGGCGTCGCGCTCGGGTTCGCTCACGTGGGTCGCCCCCACGTACTTGGAGGGGTCGTGAACGTCGCGGTCGTCGGGAGCGATGTTGAAATCTCCGGTGACGATCACCGCGGACTCGGCCGATTCGTTGGCCTCGAGATGCGCGACCACCCTCTTCATCCAGTCCAACTTGTAGCGGTAGTGGTCGTGATCGAGTTCACGACCGTTCGGGACGTAGACCGAACTGACCCGTATGCCGGCACAGGTGGCGCTCACCAATCGGGCCTCGGGGTCGGCCGGTCGACCGTCGGCGAATCCGCGCACGGGATTGCCGAGACCGACTCGACTGACGATGGCGACACCGTTCCATTGACCCTGTCCGTGATGGCCACGATGTCAGCCGCGAGCCGGTGTCGGTGGATCAGCGTCGATCGTCAGGCGCGCAAGGGTGACAAGCCGAGCGATCACGCCCCCGTGGTGGTGGACATCGATGTCTGAGTCCGACGAGACCTCGGTGTGGTCCGACCCGCAGGGGATCGGCTCGG
>JBJTFY010000257.1:0-9217 GCA_046093625.1 Actinomycetota bacterium | reverse complement strand
TCCCACAACTCGACGAGGACACGGTCACGACCGAACGCGTCGATCAGCCGCTGCAATTCGCGCAGTGCCGTCTGTGGGCCGTGCTCGACGAGAGCTCGCGGTACGGCGCCGCGATGATCGCCGGTGAGCACCCACCACGAGTCACGGGCGTTCTCGGCGAGCAACGGCAACGTGCACCGCGGTTCGCCCTTGGACCCGGCCAGCTGAGCCAGGCTCAGCGCCCGTGCGAGGTTCGCGTACCCCGACGGTCCGTCGGCCAACACCACCAGTCGACCAGCCCCGTCGTCGTGCAACCCGATGTCGCTACCGAAGATGGTGGGCAGACCCACCGCGCGCGCCGCCTCGGCGAAGCGCACGACACCGTAGAGGCCGTCGTGATCGGTGACGGCCAACGCCGACAACCCGAGTCGTTCGGCTTCTTCGACCAACTCCTCGGGGTGGGACGCGCCCGACAGGAACGAGAAGTTCGAGTGGCAGTGCAGTTCGGCGTAGGGCACCACGGGTCGCGGTGTGCCACCCGAAGGCGTGGCGGGGGGTTCGTAGGGCTGGCGGCGACGACCGAACGCCGGGCCGTCGCCACCGGAGTTGACGGTGGTGGCCCCGGGGGCCCGGCCGTCACGACGGCGTTGGTCGGGCGCGTCGAGGGCACGATCGGACAGTCGCGCCTCCAGTTCGGCCCAGGTCTTGGGTCCTTGCATCCCCCACGAATACGCCACCAGGCCAGTCTAACGAACATATGTTCGCCTTCTCCCCACCGATCCCGGTCGGAAAAGCGACGGTTTTCGGCTCTCTCGACGACCGCGATCGTGCTACCCCGCCACCCTGCGAACCTCAGAGGCGAGCTCGCCCGGGGAAACGGAAGTCACACCACTTCGTTCAAGGCTGCGCGGAGTCAACGCCACCGACGGGAAGGACTCGATTTGAGCTTGGGACAGGACGTAGAAACACCAACCTTCAGCGATGTCGAAGCCATCGTGGAACGCCAAGACCGCCACGTTGGCCCAACAGCGTCTCGGCGGGGCCGGATCCCAATCGGCCGTCAGAGAGTCCCACGCCGATTTCACCGGAAACCTCCAACTCCCACCGAACGGGGCCTTACCTTCCACACCAAAGTGATCGGTGGACCGGCTTCCCGTGGCTCGAACGGCAATGGAGATCGGCCCCCACGTCACGTCACACGGCGCAACACCGTGATCCGACACCACCGCACCATCGAGAAGCGACGCCACGAGTGCCTCGGTGAAGTGGCCCCTGGTCCACGAGTCCAGTTTCGTAAGTCGCTGGTCCACCAGTCGATGGAATTCTTCCTTTGCTCGATCAAAGACTTCCGGCTCCACGTCGCACCTCCGAGATAGGCGAACTGAAATTCAACGCCTCGATACCTTCTCGGTGCGCCAAAGTGCCGAAAGCCACCGCTTTTGCTACCGAGATCGCGAGAGGGCGCGGAGAACGTCGGCGATCACATCATCGACGTGTTCCAACCCGCAACTCATCCGCACCGTGCCCGCCGTGATGCCACTCTCGGCCAGTTCCTCGGGGGTCATGCCCGCATGAGTGGTCGATGCCGGATGGGTCACCAACGTCTCGGGTCCACCCATCGACGTGGCCGCGCGACACAGGCTCACCGACCGCACGAAATCGGCGCCGGCCTCCAATCCGCCCTCCAAGTCGAACGACAGCACACCGCAGTGCATGCGGTACTGACGACGACCCAACTCGTGTTGTGGATGCGACTCGAGCCCGGGATGACGCACCCAGTTCACCGCCGGGTGCGCTTCGAGCACACGACCAACAGCCACCGCCGTCGCGCCTTGTTGACGCAAACGCGGACCGAGCGTGCGCAATCCTCGAATGGCGTTCAACGAATCGAACGGTGACGCGCAAGCGCCCTGCAACACCGCGAACCCCCACAACGCGTCGATCAGGTCACGTTCGCCGGACACCACACCGAGCGTCGCGTCGTTGTGCCCCGCCATCGCCTTGGTCGCCGAGTGCAACACCAGATTCACGCCGTGCTCCAACGGTCGCGCGCCCAATGGGGTAGCCAACGTGGCATCGACAACTGTGATCGGACCCGTGATCGCACCCAACTCGTCGAGGTCGACGAGATCCAACAACGGATTGGCGGGGGTCTCGGCGAAGACCAACATCGTCCGGCCGGGGATCACCGCTGCGGCGAAGGCGCCGGGTTTGGTGCCGTCGACGAACGTGACGTCGATGCCGAATCGCGGGCAGACCCCAGCCAACAACTGCATGGTTCCGCCGTAGAGCTGCTTCTGAGCCACGATGTGATCGCCCGTGGAGCACAAGCCGAGGATCACCCCGGCAATGGCACCCATCCCCGAGGCGTAGGCCCGCGCGGCCTCGGCCCCCTCGAGTTCGGCCACGGCACTCTCGAAAGCGTTCACCGTCGGGTTTCCGAGGCGGCTGTAGAACTTCTTAGCCCGAGTCGAGTGGGCCATCTGACGGCCTTGCTCCAACGACCCCATGTCGTAGGTGGTCGAGG
Organism: Actinomycetota bacterium; assembly: GCA_046093625.1. GTDB lineage: Bacteria > Actinomycetota > Acidimicrobiia > Acidimicrobiales > Ilumatobacteraceae > Casp-actino8. The sequence continues at coordinate 6,711 of JBJTFY010000257.1, read as the reverse complement.
CCCACAGCACCGGCGCCAACGACGCCTGCCCCTCGGGACGACCAGCACGAATGCTGAGGGTCTCGGGCTGGACCGGTTCGGGGGTGGAGGACTCTGCCACGACCACAGTCAACCACCGACACCGCCTCGACCCGACCCCGATTTGCCTCCTCGACCCGTACGGCGTCCGGAGAAACACCACTTCAGCGCCGTATTTCCGGAGTCGGGAACAAACCCGGCGGAAAAGTGCAACGTGTCGTCTCTCAAGAACTCAAGACAGGTGACAACGAGGTGCTCAAGAGATGGGCACCCATCACCGATAAAGGCGGCAACTGTCATGACACTCATCGAGACGAACTTCGCGACGAGAGCCGATCAGTCACGTCGGGACACCGACGACCGATCCGCTCATCCCGACAACGACACCGTGCCGCGCGCACTGGTGACGCTCGTCCACAACTCCGACCGTCGCTCCGTGGAAGCGGCGTTGCAGATGCAGGGATACCTGGTTCGCAGCACGAACGACCCCACCGCGGCCGACGTCCTGTTGCGGGCCTTCGAGCCCGACATCGTCATCGTGGACGCGCGCGACGCGTACCCGACCTTCAACAACCAGCTCGCCCAAGTGCGGCGCTGCCCCGAGATCTACCTCGTGGTCGTGGGGGCGAACTCCGACGACCAGCGCGCCACGGTTCTGCGTAACGGTGCCGACGACGCGGTACCCACCGACGTGAGCGCCGACGAACTGGTGCAGCGGTGCCAGGCGATGTTGCGGCGTCCGCGCCCGAAGAACGGCGTGAGTGCCACCCTCGACGCCAAGGTTCTCTACTTCGGTCCGTTGATGGTCGATCTGGCCCGTCGCGAGATCAAGGTGAACCGCCACCCGATCGCGGCCACCCGACTCGAATTCGATCTCTTCGCGCAACTCTGCCTGAAGCCACTCGAGGTGTGCAGTCGCACGCAGTTGCTCGAGAGCGTGTGGGGACCGCACTGGGTGGGCGACACCCATGTCGTCGACGTGCACCTGTCGAATCTGCGACGCAAACTCAACGAACGCGCTCCCGAGGTGCGCTTCATGCACACGGTGCGCGGTATCGGTTTCCGACTGGCCGACGACCTGCTGCGTCTCGCCTCGCACGATCTGGCGTCGAGTCGTTTGCTCGACGCCCACTCGTTGCAGTCGCGCATCGCCTGAGTCGCTCGCCGACCCACGGCGCGGATCAGGCGTACTCGGCCACCAGCCACCACCGACCGGCGGACACCTCGGCCAGATAGGCCCGCGGACCGTTCGGGGACTCCACCCCCAACTGGAACCGCGCGACACGACGCGATCGGGTATCCCACCACCGTTCCTCGAGCGGCCAGGGTCCGGCCCACGCCTCGATCGGCTCGATGCGTTCGTCGCGACGCAGGGTGGACGGTGGTGCGCTCACGGCGCCACGACCGCTCACGGTCACCACGCGATCGTCGGCGTCGACCACGTGCACCGCGATCGGTTCGTGGTGTACGAACGCCGGCGACGGTGTGGGCACGGCGCCCGCCCACGGTGGTGCGGAATCGGGCCGGGTCCGCACCACCTCGTCGTCGCCACCGATATCGGCCACCGGGACCATGCGGTACTGCTGGCGGGGGTCACGACCGCCGCACCACGACGCCACCGTCACCCCGGTCGGACCCACGAGACCCATCACTCGGGTGATCGCGCGGGTCGCGGCCTCGTCGGCCGCCGTGCGCCCACCCCAGAATCCCTCTTGGGTGCCGGCGTCGCTACGCACCTCGAGCGGAATGAGGGAGAGCTTCGTGATACCGGCCGAGGGTGGGTCGTCGCCGTTGATCCAGCCGTCGAGCTGCCAACGCACCCGGTCGACCATCGCCACGTCGTTCATGCCTTCGGCGCGATGCCAGGAACGCACCGATGTCTCACCGTGCTCGGTCTCGGCCTCGACGCGTAGCCGCGTGCACAACTGGCCACGCTCGACGAAATGGCGCGCCACCTCGTCGACGAGCGACTTGGCGGCGAACACCAACATGTCGAACTGCCCCACCGCGTCGTCGAACTGTCGCGTGATGGTGAGGTCGGGCGGTGGAGGCAGGGCCGATGGTGGGGTGTCGTCGGTGCCGCTCACCAAACGGTGCACGGTGTCACCCACGGCACCGAAGCGATCGACCAGATGGTGCGGAGCCAACGCGGCCACGTCTCCGAAACGCCGCAACCCGAGCCGTTGCAACAAGTCGACCAGCCCCACGTCGCACCCACCGACCGCGGCCAACATCGCGATCGGGTGCGGAGCGAGGAACGCCGCGGTGGCCCGTGCCCCCGGGGCCACCACCACCGACTCCCCCCGACGGATCGCCGCGCGCGCGGCCAACGTGGCGGCGATACGGCCGTCGGCGATGCCCACCCCGAGCCCGCCACCGGTGGCCAGCACACGCGCCGGATCGATGGGCGTGACCCCGGCCAGACCGACGTGGGCCAGCTCGCCCAAACGCACCGCCAGCGCCGCGTCGCCTCCGACGTAACGCGACGGCCCCCGGGTGCCCATCAACAACGAGCCGGGCGACTCCACGTCGAGCAAGGGCACGAGCGTGCCCACCGAACGCACCACCGGCTCGAAGCACCGCGCGTCACGATCGGGGTCGTCGTCGACCAACACCGCGTGCGGGCAGGCGCCTTGGGCCTGTCGTCGCCGCATGCCGGGCCGTACCCCGTCGGCCCACGCCGACGGCGAGCAACAGTGCACCCGTTGAGCGCGCAACAGGACGAGGGCTCCATCGGGATCGTGGGCGGGACCCCGCCCGGCCGCGCCGTTCATGACCGCGGCCACCAATGGCCACGCCGGGGTGTGCACCACCGCGCAACGCGGCGGCTGAGTGGCCATCGTGGTCACCCGGTGCGGCGCAACGGTCGCACATTGTCGAGCGACGTGTCGTTGGCCGCGTCGTCACAGACACTCAGCCCTCCGCGATGATCGGGCAACCACACGTCGGTGCGCGCGGGACGACCGCGACGTCGCGCGTCGAGCTCGATCGTGACCCGTCGCCGTTGCAAGTGGCCGGCGCCCTCACCCAACCCGTGCCACTGTCGCGCGGTCGCCTCGAGACGCACATCGACCGACACCGACCCCGGGTCGCCCACCAACACCAGCACCCCGCCACGGTTCTGCAGACGCGTGTGCAACTTGCGCATCACCCCGGGCGACACCCCGCCGGCGACGCGGCGCGACAACACCAACACCTCGACACCATCGACCAGTGCCGACAACACCGCCGCGGTGTCGGTGGATGCGCCGTGGGCGTCGGCCACGAAAACGGTGCGCGAGAGAACCACCCCCAACTCGGCCGCCGCCCCCACGCCGATCGCGGGCAGACCCACCACACCGGCCCACGAGCCGGCTTGGGTGGGTGCGGCCATGAGGGCCAGAGCGCACGACATGGCCGCCGACCCCGAACACACCACCGTGTGACCCCGCACGAGGCCGGGATCGCCCGGTCGCACGCCGAACACCGATGCCAACACCGGGTGCACGGGAAGCAGGCGCTCGTGGGCCATGACCGCGGGGATGCCGGCCCGCAGGACGGACAGATCGACGGCGCGCCGGGCGACGGGAAGGCTCATGTCCGCGACTATAGCGAACAGGTGTTCGTAGTTTTCCGGCCGCCGGTGGGACGCGACCCGGACCAACTCAGCCCTTGGTGCCGCCCTCGGACTTCTTCGGAGGGGTCTTCTTCTTGGCCGAGCTCGCGGGCTTCTTCTTGGCCGAACTCGCAGCAGCGTCCTCGGCCCCAGCCTTGCGGGGCTTCTTGCTCTGGGCGTCGAGGAAAGCGATGAACCCGCGCGCGCCTTCGGCGAAGTGGTCGGCGCCCAGCGACCGCGCGTGCTTGGCGTCACGAATGGCCGAACCGCCGACCAGAACCGGCAGGTCGTCGCCGATCGCCCGACGCAACGTCGAGAGCAACTCGGCCGCACTCTCCAACGACTCGTCGGACGTCACGCTCACCCCGACGGCCACCAGATTCGAGATGCTCGATGCGGCGTGCACGAACGAGTTCGACGGGGTGTCGGCGCCGAGGTCGGACACGTCCCATCCGTGCAGACGCAACAAGTCGCCCAGCATCGCCAGGGCCAGCGAGTGGCGCTCACCGGCGGGTCCGCCGATCAAGATGTTGCCGCGATGGCGTCCGCGACGAACGCACCGCGGGCTCAATTGACCCACCAAACGCGTGGCAACCGCGGTCGCACGGTGCTCGACCGAGATGTCGATCTCCCCCCGCGCCCAACTCTCGCCGATGTCGGCGAGCACCGGGCCGAGGATGTCGAGGTAGACCTCTTCCATGTCGGCCCCCGAGTCGATCGCCGACTGCAACACCTCGAAGGCGGCGTTGCCGTCGGAGTCGATCAGACACTCGCGCAACGTCGTGTGGTAGTCGGCGGTACGACGGGCATCGCGACTGCCGGCGGCCTTGGCATGACGCTGGTCGCGCTGTTCGATGAAGTCGTCGAGGTCCTCGCGACGGATCTGCCACTGACCGTTCACTTGGGTGGCCACCAGGGCCCGACGCCTCACGTATCGATAGGCCGTCATGTAGTGAACGTCGAGCTCGAGAGCCGCGTCCTCGATGGTCAAGACCTCTTCGTCGACGGGACGAACAGCGTCGTCCACCGAGAAGTTGTCGTTGTCCACGCGCGCAGGCTAAGGCTCCTCGTGCGTTCGTGCGTGACTGTGCGAGCAGAAAAATGCCCTGATTTTCGTCACTTTTTTTCGCTGGTGACCGGCGGGAAAGGGACCTTCGGCCCTAACGCGCCACGGCGTCAGCCGCGGGTCGCTTCCCACTTGGCGCGCGCCGCACGACTGCGCTCGATGAGGTGGGCCGGAACCCGACTGTCGATCACCGGACCACCATCGGCCGCGGGCGCGCCACCACCGGCGGCCGGAGCCTCGTCGGCCACCAGATCCTCGAAGGCCGGCGGTGTCATCCCCGGTTTCCAATACTGATACAGATCGCGCACGATCTCGCCCAGACCGGTCGCGTCGAAACCCTTGTTGAGGTCGACCGTGATCACGTTCTGGTACACGTGCACCCCGGCCACGCGTCCGGTGGCGAACAAGCGACGGGCCAACTCGGCCCCGGGGGTGTTGGCCCGCGCGAAGAGGCCCGACTGGTCGTCGGCGGCGAACCGGTCGTGACCCATGCCCGTGAGGCTGCGGTTGGCCTCGAACCGGACGACTCCGGGACGGCGGCTCGGCTTTTCGACGACGACAACAGGCTGGCCCATGTCCCAACCCTAGTTGCCCCACCGGAAACGCCCCGTGTTCGACGGGTCGTGCACGACGCCACACCGCTTCGCCTGTCGGGGCCCGACCGGGGTCGGGTACGGTGCGCTCGTCGTCCAGGAGGTCATCGTGTCGCAGCCCACCCTCGAAGAGTTCACCGCCGAGGCCCTCGCCTTTCTCGAGGCCAACGCGCCCCGCAAAGAGGCCGAGAAGAAGTTCGTCTGGGGCGAAGGCTCCGACAAGGTCGCCATGTTCGAGGAGAAGGAACGCGCGAAGGAACTCACCGACGTCGAGCGCGCCTGCGCGTGGCGGCAGAAGAAGTTCGACGCCGGTTTCGGCTACATACGGGCCCGCAGGCGTACGGCGGTCGGGCCTTGCCCGGTGCCTTCCAACGCGCGTACGACAATCTCGAGTCGCGATTCGAGATCCCGAACCAGAGTTGCTTCACGATCGGACTCGGAATGGTCGCGCCGACGATCCTCGCGCACGGATCCGATTCGGCCCGCGACACGTACCTGCGCAAGATGTACCGCGGTGACATCGTCGGCTGCCCGTGGTTCAGCGAGCCCGGATCGGTGCGCGCACCGGGCGTCGAGATCCGGCCGCTGCGTCAGATGACCGGAGGCGCGAGCTTCAACGAGGTTTTCTTCACCGAGGTGCGCGTCCGTGACGACCACCGCCTCGGTGACGTCAACAACGGCTGGAACGTCGCGCTCACCACGCTCATGAACGAGCGCGCGGCGATCGGCGCCGGCGGGGGCGGTGGTGGTGGCGGCTTCTTCACGCGGGTCATCGAGATGGTGAAGTTCTACGGACTCGACCGCGATCCCGTCGTTCGCGACGAGTTGGCCAAGATCATCATCCACAACAAGGTCTCCGGCTACAACAACCAGCGGGCGCTCGACAAGATCAAGTCCGGACAGATGCCCGGACCCGAGATGAGCATGGCCAAACTCGCCGGCACCAACAACATGATCCGACTCGGCAATTTCGTGTCGATGGTGCTCGGACCCAAACTGATCGCCGACAGTGGCGAGTGGGGAACCTACGCCTGGAACCAGTTGATTCTGGGCACGCCGGGCGGACGTATCGCAGGTGGATCCGACGAGGTGATGCGCAACATCGTCGGCGAGCGCGTGCTCGGTCTTCCCAAGGATCCGGGCATCGACAGCAAGAGTCCGTTCAACGAACTCAAGAAGTAGTCAAAAGAGCGTTGGCGGAGCCGCGCGATCGAGTCGCGGGGTGCCGCTGTACGGCACGAAGTTGTCCATGAACGCCCACGAACGCCGGTGGATGGACGACGCACCGTAACCCTGCAGCGCGGTGCGGTGCCAGTGGCACGGGTAACCCTTGTTCGTGTCGAGACTGTACGCCGGGAAGTGCGGCGCGAGTTCACGCATCAGGCGATCTCGCGTGACCTTGGCCAGAATCGACGCGGCCGCGATCGACAGCACCGAGG
>JBJTFY010000256.1:0-3518 GCA_046093625.1 Actinomycetota bacterium | reverse complement strand
GGGTGAGACCTTCACCATCGGTTCGGCGACGGTGAGCACCCACGCCACCGATCACCGACCGGTCAAGCCGACCATCGGCTTTCGTCTCGAACACGACGGCAAGGTCGTCGCACTGGCCGGCGACACAGTTCCCTGCGAAGGTGTGGACACCATGTGCGCCGGAGCCGACGCGTACGTGCAAACCGTGATTCGCGCCGATCTCGTGAACCTGGTCGCCGGCATGGTTCCCACCGGCGCCCGCTTCAAGGACATCCTCGACTACCACTCGACCGTCGAGCAGGCCGCCCAGACCGCCACCCGCACCGGGGTGAAGAACCTCGTGCTCACGCACTACGTGCCACCGTTGCAGGCCGCACAGGAGGACGAATGGCGCGCGCTGGCGGCCGCCCACTTCGCCGGCAACATCGTCCTCGGTCCGGACCTCACCAGCCTCGATCTCTGACGACGACCCCCGTCAGGCGTTGAGCGCTCCCGAAATTCGGGTGAAGGCGTTGCCGATGGCGCGAATCTCGGCGCGACTGAGATGGTCGATCATCAGGCGCCGGACACTGGCGAGATGGATCGGAGCCACCTTTCGCAACAGGTTCCAGCCCTTAGTCGTCAACTCGGCGTACGCCACGCGTCGGTCGGCATCGTCTTGCACCCGGGCGACCCACGCGTTCGTGAGGACCCCGTCCATGCGCCGCGTCAGGCCACTGCGCGACAGTCGCAACTGCTCCGCCAGGTCGCACATGCGCAGACGACGCTCGGGGGCCTCGGAGATCATCGCCAACAGCTGGTAGTCCCCCATGGTCAGGCCGTACGGACGAACGTCCTCTTCGAGGGCCTTCATCAGGTCGACCGACGTCGTGATGTAGCTGCGCCAAGCCCGCATCTCGTCGGAATCCAACCATTTCGGCACTGCCACGGTGACAATCTACCCCGACTCGGCGAAATAGTTGTGATCGCAACCACTTTGCCGTATGGTTGTGATCGCAATCGTTTCGGTCCCACCCCCGGGGCCGACGTCAGCAAGGAGACAATATGGAAATCGTGTTCCTCATCGGGCGGATCCTCTTCGCCTTCATGTTCGTGATGTCGGGTCTCAACCACCTGACCAAGGCCGACCACATGGTGGGTTACGCCCAGTTCAAGGGCGTTCCCTCCCCCAAGTTGGCGGTGCAGGGTTCGGGCGTCGTTCTGCTGCTCGGCGGCCTCTCGGTGATCCTGGGCGTGTGGGCCGACCTCGGCGCCATCGTTCTCGCGGCGTTGCTCATCGTGATGGCGGTCAAGATGCACAACTTCTGGACGATCGACGATCCGCAGGCCAAGCAGGCCGACATGATCGGTTTCATGAAGAACATCTCGATGGCCGGCGGTGCGATCTTCATGTTCGCGCTCATGGGCATCGACGGCGCACCGTACGGACCGGCCATCACCGAGAGCCTGTTCAACTTCAGCTACTGACCCTCGCGGTTCGAACCCCACCGGCGCCCGACCCCCCGGCGCGCCGGTGGGGTTCGTCGTTTTTCAGGCCTCGTCGACTCCGCGCAGCGTCGCGTGCCGGGCTTGCTGCTCGATGAACCACTCGTATGTCGAGCGGATACCGCGGTCGAGGTCGTACGAGGGCGACCAACCCAGGTTGTTCAGGCGCGTGACGTCGAGAACCTTGCGCGGGGTGCCGTCGGGCTTGCTGGTGTCGAAGCGCAAACCGGCCCCGGGGTGCACGATGTCGCGCACCTTCTCGGCCAGCTCGCGGATGCTGAGGTCGACTCCGGTGCCGACGTTGATGTGCGAGTCGTCGCTGTAGTTCTCCATCAAGAACACGCAGGCGTCGGCCAGATCGTCGACGTGCAGGAACTCGCGCATCGGGCTGCCGGTGCCCCAGATCTCCACCGAGTCACCGCCCGATTGCTTGGCGTCGTGGAACTTGCGGATCAACGCGGGCAGGACGTGGCTCGACGCGAGGTCGAAGTTGTCGTTGGGCCCGTAGAGATTGGTGGGCATCGCCGAGATGAAGTCGCTCCCGTACTGGCGGCGGTACGCCTGGCACAACTTGATCCCGGCGATCTTGGCGACCGCGTACCACTCGTTGGTGGGCTCGAGCGGCCCGGTGAGCAGTTGATCCTCGGTGATGGGTTGCGTGGCGTGGCGCGGATAGATGCACGAACTGCCGAGATAGAGCAACTTCGTCACCGCCGTGCGATGGCTCGCCTCGACCACGGTGCCGTGGATCATGAGGTTGTCGTAGATGAATTCGGCCGGTCGGGTGCTGTTGGCCAGGATGCCGCCCACGGTGCCGGCCACCAGGAACACGAAGTCGGGGCGGTTCCGCTCGAACCACACGTTCACCGCGCCCTGGTCGCGCAGGTCGAGCTCGGCCCGGGTGGCCGTGAGGATGTTGGCGAACCCGCCCTCTCGCAGTCGCCGCACCACGGCACTGCCCACGAGCCCGGCATGGCCGGCCACGTACACGCGCGCGTCTTTGGGCATCGGCTTGTGCATCGGCTTCCTCCTGCTCCCAGCGTACCGGTCGCTCCCGAGCGGGGCCCCGACTCAGTCGACGAGAGCCTGGTGCAACAGGGCCTTGAACTGACTGCGGATCGGGTAGGTGCTCGACGGCATCAACTGGGTCATGAAGATCGCGGTGATGTCCTCGACCGGATCGACCATGAACCACGTGCTCGCCGCTCCACCCCAGCCGTAGTCGCCGACCGAACCCGGCACCTTGGCTTTCACCGGGTCGACGGTGACGCTCACGCCGAGGCCGAAACCGACCCCGTCGTACGCGGTCTCCGAGGCCAACGGCCGACCGAATTCGGTGAGGTCGGCGTTGTTCGGAAGATGGTTGCTGGCCATGAACTCGATGGTGCGCGGGGACAACAGATGCCGTCCACCAACCTCGCCGCCACGCCGCAGGAACTCGGCGAATCGCACGTAGTCGGCCATGGTCGACACCAGTCCCCCGCCGCCGAACTCGCCCGGGGGTTCGATCAGCGCACCTTGACCGGCGGTGCCCAGTCGCACGGCCTTGTCGACGCCGGGCAACTTGCCGTACAGACCCGCCAGTCGATCGGCCTTGCTCTCGGGAACGAACCACTCGGTGTCGGTCATGCCGAGCGGATCGAATATGCGCTGTTGCATGAAGTCACGCAAACGCATGCCGCTGGCCACCTCGACCACCCGGCCGAGCACGTCGATCGACGTCGAGTAGTTCCACTCGGTGCCGGGTTGGAAGACGAGCGGTAGCGAGGCGAGATGCTGACACACCTCGGCGAGGTTCTTGCCCTTGGGCCATCCCCACTCCATTCCGCTCTTGCGATAGATCGCGTCGACGGGATGCGCGAACATGAACCCGTAGGTGAGTCCGGCGGTGTGGGTGAAGAGATGCCACAACTGCATCACCTCGGTGATGGGCTCGAGTTGCGGCGCGGTCTCCGAGGCGGCCCGCCATTCCTTGGTGTCGGCGTACTCCGGGTTGTAATTGCTCACCGGGTCCTTGAGTTCGAAGGCGACCTCCTCCCACAACATCAGTGCCG
>JBJTFY010000255.1:0-3172 GCA_046093625.1 Actinomycetota bacterium | reverse complement strand
GGACGCGATCGGGCAGGACCTCCTGCCGTTCGCCCAGATCGGCCAGGCGGTTCGCGTCGACCGGATCAGCGGTGGCCAGCCGCAGTTCGACGACCTCGCGACTCGCGTGAGTGGCGATGAGTTCGGCCGGCGAACCCTCGGCCACGATTCGACCGCCGTCCATGACCACGAGTCGGTCGCACAGTTGCTCGGCCTCGTCCATGTAGTGCGTGGTCAGCACGAGGGTGACCCCCTGCTGTTTCAGCCGGTAGAGCCGGTCCCACAGGATGTGACGCGCCTGGGGGTCGAGGCCGGTGGTGGGCTCGTCGAGCAGGAGCATCTCCGGTCGGTTCATGAGTCCGCGCGCGATCGTCAGTCGACGCTTCATGCCCCCACTGAGCGCGTCGACCTTCCCTCCGGCACGATCGGACAACTGCACGAAGTCCAGCAACTCGCGGGCCCGTTCGCGACATTCGGCGCGCGGAATGTCGAAGTAACGACCGTAGATCACGAGGTTGTCGAGAGGGCTCAGTTCGCCGTCGAGATTGTCGGCCTGCGGGACGACGCCCAGTCGGTTGCGGATCTCGCTGCCGTGCGTGGCGGGGTCGAGGCCCAGAATGCGCAACGTGCCCGAGGTGATCGGCGACACGCCGGCGATCATTCGCATGGTGCTCGACTTGCCCGCGCCGTTCGGACCGAGGAAGCCGAACGACTCGCCCGGGCTCACCTCGATGTCGATGCCCTTCACCGCCTCGAAGTCGCCGAACCGTTTGACGAGCGAGCGAGCCAGGATCACGGGCGAATCGGTCACCGCATCACACTAGTTCCGAGCCCTCGACGACCACCCGCTAGTTTCCTCGCATGCCGAGCGAGACGATCCGTGACATGACGCTCGACGATCTCGCCGTCGTCCACACCATCAACGAAGAGAACGTCCCGGCCGTCGGCCAGGAGACGCTCGACGACCTGCGGGCGATCCACGCGGTGTGCACCACGAACATCGTGGCCGAAGTCGACGGGGTGGTGGTGGGGTTCTGCATGGTGATGCCACCCGGCACGAGTTACGCGAGCCCGAACTACACCTTCTTCTGTGATCGGTACGACGATTTCGTGTACCTCGACCGCGTGGCGATCACCGCGAGCCATCAGGGTCTCGGTATCGGCGCCCGGCTCTATCGAGAAGTGGAGCGACGGGCAACCAGCGAATGGTTCGCCCTCGAGGTGAACGTGAAACCGCCCAACGAGGGTTCGATGCGATTCCATCTCCGTGAGGGTTTCCACGAGGTCGCCCAGATGGAGACCCGACCGGGCAAGGTCGTCAGCCTGATGATCAAGCGCTTGCGCTGATCAGCGGCGGTCCTGCAGGAACGGAAAACGGGTCCGCACCGCCGTCACCTCGGCCGGATCGACGTCGGCGTAGAGGATCGTCTCTCCGGCGTCCGTGCCGTCGGCCAACAGATCGCCGTTCGGACCGAACACCTTGCTGTCGCCGACGTACTCGAGCGACCCACCGGAGCCGACCCGGTTGCACCCCACGACGTAGGCCTGATTCTCGATGGCCCGCGCCCGCAACAACGCCATCCAATGTTCGCGTCGCGAAACCGGCCAGTTGGCCGGTACCACGTAGAGGTCGGTGTCGTGAGCGAGCTGCCAGAACTCGTCGGCGAACCGCAGGTCGTAACACACGAAGAGACTCGTGCGCACTCCGGCGATGTCGACGGTGACGAGACCGTCCCCGGGTCGCACGTGCGTGTGCTCACCGCCGTACGTGAACGGATGGATCTTGCGGTAACGATGCGTCGTGCCGCCGGGTTCGGCCACCACGAGCGTGTTGGACGGTCGCGGGTCCGGGCCGGGCGTTCGTTCGGGACACGTGCCCGCCACGACCACCGAGTGCTCCCGCGACATCGCCGCGAGGAAGGTCGACGACGGACCGCCGACCTCCTCGGCGAAGCGTGGATCCTCGACGGCGAAGCCCGTCGAGAAGGTCTCCGAGAGCACCACGAATCCGGCGCCGTTGCGTGCCGCCTCGGCGATGAGCGGCGCCAAGTGCTCGAAGTTCGCCTCGCGGTCACACCACGAGATGTCGTGTTGAATCGCAGCCAGCCTCACGCACCCGCCCCCTTCAGTCGTTCTACCGCCTCGTCGATCACCGACTCGCGTTTGCAGAACGCGAATCGCACCAGATGTCGACCCTCGTGCTCGTGGGCTCGGTCGTAGAAGACCACGTTGGGGACCGCGACCACCCCGCACCGGTCGGGCAACTGGCGGCAGAACGCGTAACCATCTCCATCGGGTCGTACGTTGCGGATGTCGACGGTGACGAAGTACGTGCCGCGCGGTCGGAACGCCTCGAAGCCCGCGGCCTCCAGCCCCGACATCAAGCGGTCGCGCTTTCGCCGCAGGTCGTCCGCCAACTCGACGAAGTAGGAGTCGGGGAGCCGCAACCCGACCGCGATCGCCGGCTGGAACGGACCCGACGAAACGTAGGTGAGGAACTGCTTGGCCGCTCGGGCCGCCGCCACGAGACCCGCGGGACCGCATACCCAGCCCACCTTCCACCCGGTGGTGTTGAAGGTCTTGCCCCCGCTGCTGACGACGAGCGTGCGCTCCCGCATACCCGGCAGACTCGCGATCGACACGTGTCGGGCACCGTCGTACACCAAGTGCTCGTACACCTCATCGGAGACGACGATGAGGTCGCGGTCGATCGCCAACTCGGCGATCTCGGAGCACCAGCGTCGGTTCCACGGTCTCGAGTACGACCCCGACGGCGAAATCCTGGTCACCGCCGGAGCGACCGAGGCGCTGGCCGGCTGTCTGCTCGGAATCCTCGAGACCGGTGACGAGGTGGTGCTTCTCGAGCCGATGTACGACAGTTACCAGGCGTGTATCGCTTTGGCCGGGGCGACCACGCGTCCGGTCACCCTGCGTCCGCCGGACTACCGACTCGACGTCGACGCGTTGCGGGCCGCCGTCACCGAACGCACCCGCATGATCCTCGTGAACTCCCCGCACAACCCGACCGGTGCGGTGCTCGAGGTCGACGAGCTTCGCGCGATCGCCGAGTTGGCGATCGAGCGCGATCTCATCGTCGTCTCCGACGAGGTGTACGAGCACCTGGTGTACGACGACGCCCGACACGTGTCGATCGCGAGTCTGCCGGGTATGCGGGAGCGCACGCTCGTCGTCA
>JBJTFY010000254.1:0-16119 GCA_046093625.1 Actinomycetota bacterium | reverse complement strand
CGTGCTCGACGGCGACCAGTTTGTGGCCTAGTTGCGACGGACCACCCCATACACCGCTGACGGGATCATCCACACGATCGCCGCCCTCGTGGGCGACCTGGGTGACCACGACGGCGTCACGGTGTCCGCGCGCCGCCCCGGCGCGCCATTCGGCGACCGCGGCGCACGTGGCGTCGTTGTCGACCACGACCGAGCGCCCCAGTCGTCGGCCGAGGAGTCCGGCGACGTCGAAATCGGCCACGTCGGTCAGGTTCGGCGAGGCGCGGATGACCCCTTCGCGGGTGACGAGTCCGGGCACCCCGATGCCGACCGAGCGGTGGTCACCCAGGTCGCCCACGAGGGCGGCGAGCGTGTCGATGATCCCGTCCGCGGTGTCGGGGGTGGGCCGTCGCAACTCGGCCACCACCTGGTCGCCGTCGAGCACGATGCCCAGGCACTTGGTGCCTCCGACGTCGATCCCGATCGCCGGCATCGATCAGCCGCGCGACTCGGCGCGGACCTTCAGCTCCTAGACGGTGTGCAAGATGCGCACCTCGGCGCGCCTCTTCACGAAACCGGGTAGCGGGATGATGAGCTCGATCGACAGGTTGTAGGTGAGCACGACGCCACCGCTGCTGTCCGGAGCGAACATGTAGGCGCCGTCGACGCCGCGCATGATGTCGCCCTTGATGAGCCGCCACGACAGACGGTGCGGTGCCGCGTCATAGTCGTACGCCAACGTGTAATGGGTGCTACGGCCGAGGGCCGACGTGCGGTACTCGACCTCGGTGGCCCTGCCCTGATCGTCGCGGGCCAACACCACGGCCGACTTCACGTCGGTCCATTCGGGATACCGCTCGTAGTCGGTGGCGATCGCCCAGCACGTGTCGAGGGGCGCGTTGATGGAGATCGTCAATGACGCGGTGTCGGTCATGCTCTAGTTCTAGCCGATCCCGTCGCCGTCGGAGCGCCTTCGACGGGGGCCGAAGGTCCCGTGGGTGGCGGCCCACAACCCGTTGAGCCCGAGTCCGAGCATCGGGACCAAGACACCGAAGGCCAACGTCGAGCCGGGTGACGACCCCGCGGTGTCGCTCGGAGTGCTGAGGCGCGACATGGCGGTGGCGATGGCGATGACGGTCTGCGCCGCGAGGCACGCGTTCATCGTGAGTTTCACCTCGCGCGGCGTGGCCCGTCCGAGCAGGAAGTACAACTCGGCGACCGACAGCTCCTCGGTTCGACTGCGTTGCACCGCCACGAAGTAGCCCCACAGGAACGCGGCCACCCCGATGGCGAAGAGGACCAGAGCGACCACCACACCTTGCACCTTGGCCGCGCCGTCGAACACCACCGCCGCGGTCACCGACGACACCGCGAAGACGACGGTGCCGACGATGTCGACCGTCCGTAAACGACGATCGGTGAGCGCGCTCATGCGTCGACCTCCAGAGCCCGGCCCAGACGCTCGGCCAAGGTGGCGTACGAGAACTCGTTCACGGCGCGCTCGCGCGAGGCCCGGCCCATGCGCGAACGCATCTCGTCGTCGTCGAGCAAGCGGGCGATGTGTCGCACCACCGCGTCGACGTCGCCGGAATCGGGCACCACGAAGCCCGTCTCTCCGTGGGCGACGGCCTCGGCCGCGCCGCCGCTGTCGCCGGCGATCTGGGGGATGCCACACGCGGCGGCCTCGACGAACACGATGCCGAAACCCTCCTGCTCGAGTCCACCCCAACGATTGCGACACATCATGGCCGACACGTCGGCGCACCCGTAGAGAAGCGGCAGGTCGTCGTGCGGCACCCGGCCCATGAATCGCACCGGGGCCGACACCTCGCGCGCCAACGACTCGAGGCGTTCGCGATCTCGTCCGGCACCTCCGATGGCCAACACGAGACGGGGCCGAAATGGGGCCAGTGCCGCGACCGCGCGGATGACGGTGTCGAATCCCTTGCGGGGCACGAGCCGACTGATGCCCACCACGATCTCGGCGTCGTCGTCGAATCCGAAATGACGACGGGCCCGGACGCGTTCGTCGGCCGTCAACGGCCGGAAACGCTCCACGTCGACTCCGGGCGGGACCACCGTCATGGGCAGGGAACGCCCGGCAGCATGCTCGGCCTCACGGGCCGGATAACCACCGGCGGCGATCACGTGGCGCGCGCCGCGCAACACCCGTCCGAGCACGTGCTTCGACACCGGAAGCCGACCCGGAACCGTCACCTCGGCGCCGTGCAACACCACGTCGTACGGGCGCTCGAGCCACGGTCCGACGATGCCCAACGGAACAGCGGGATCGAGAACCACACGCTCGGCCCCCACGCGCCGGGCCATCTCGTCGATACGCCGCACCATCCACGGGTGCGGCAACAGCACCGGTTCGCGCGTGCGCTCGACGAGAAAAGGCTGGGCCGCATCGAATTCGGCCGCGCCGTCGTACGGGCTCGTGAGAACCGCGAACGACTCCGGTGGCAAGCGCCGCCACCACTCCCAGAGGAGCGACTGGATTCCCCCGATCTTGGGTGGGAAATCGTTGGTCACGAGCAGATGCTTCACGCCGACCGCCGGTTCACCGGAACATCCCACTCGGCGCCGAGCGAGGGATCGTCGCGCAACGGGTCGGCGAGGTCGTCGAGACCGAGCCGACGACACGCCCACACGGCATGGGCTCGCAGCATCGCGTCATCGACCCCAAGGTAGTGGCGCAACACCGCCACGACCCGGTCATCGGCCGGGACGTCGGCCACGTTGCCCACGATCACGAGGGCGTTGCGTCGCAACCACACCGGATTGCGACCGGCGAGATACCAGCGTCCATAGACCTCGAGCAGGCGCGCATCGTCGGACCAGAGCAGGTCGAGCACGTCGACGAATTCACCGGGTCCGTGCGCCGCCGCGACGACGCCGGTGTCGCGCGGACGGTGTCGCGGCGACAACCGCACGTTGGGCGGGCACACGGTTTGACAGTCGTCGCAGCCGTAGATGCGGTCGCCCAAGGCCTCGCGGTACTCCGGGGCGAACACACCGGGCTTCTGGGCCAGCCACGCCAGACAACGTCGCGCATCGATGACTCCTTCGGCCACGATGGCTCCCGTCGGACATCCGTCGAGACACAGTCGGCACTCGCCACAACCGTCGGGCGCCGGTCCGGCGGCCGGGGGGACGTCGGCGGTGGTGACGACACAACCGAGGCTCACGAAACTCCCCACCCCCGGGAGCAGGAGGTTGGCGTTCTTGCCGAACCATCCGAGTCCGGCGCGGTACGCCACCTCGCGATCGACGACGTCGTTCTCGTCGGCGAACACCACGGCTCGATACCCGTCGGCCCGCAGTCGCAGAGCGATCTTCTGCAGGGCCTGACGCAAGGGCGTGTACTGATCGTGTCGGGCGTACCGCGCCACGACACCGGCGACCGACGAAGGTGCCGACTCGTCGGAGACGTTGTGACTGCGCGCCGCCACCAGGATCGAGCGTGCCCCTTCGACCGCGCGGTTCGGATCGGTCGAGCGGATCGGGTCACGGAACGTGAAGCCCATGGAGTCGCTCAAGCCCCGAGCCACGCGGTCGTCGATCGCCACCCGAGCACGGTCGAGGACCGTGGCATCGGTGAAGCCCACTCGGTCGAGTCCGAGTTCGGCGGCCAGCGTGCGGATCTCGGCGATGTATTCGTCCGTGATCGGACGCGGACTTCGATCAACCGGACGCACGATGACGAAGCGTAGGGACCAAACCGGCGTCCCCGAGGGCCTTCAACGCGCGAATCTCGTTCAAGTCGAGCACGATCGCCCCGTTGTGGCCGCCGCGACCCTGATCGCCGTCGTCGCCGTCGGCGTCATCGGCCGAGCACAAGAAGGTGACCACGCAGTCGTCACAGACCTCGCTGTGGCGCGCGACGCAGGTCGCGCAATCGATGACGTGGGGGGCCGTCGGATCGTCGGCGGGGGCGTTGTGGACGGCCTGGACGGGAATGCGGCGCGGGAAGTCGTTCATGACTTCATCGTGCCGACGGGGTGTGGCAGGGAATCGCCCGTCACCACCGGTCGGCGACGGCCTCGGCCACCATCATCACCGGCACGTGGGTGTTGGCCCGCGGCAGGGTCGGCATCACCGACGCGTCGCAGACCCGTAGACCGCTCACCCCCACCACCTTGGCGTCGGGGCCGACCACCGTCATCGGGCTCGCCGGGTCACCCATCGCACAGGTTCCCGCAGCGTGCACGTAGTCGCCGGTCGCGTTCTTCAACCACGAGCGGATCGCCTCGGGTGAGCGCGCGATGGTCTCGAGCGGGGTGCCCACGTCGTCGATGAGCGCGGTCCGAACCACGTCGCGGAAGGCGGCGTGCTCCAACACGTCGAGCAGAACTCCCAGACCGACCGTCAGAGCCTCGACATCGGAGTCGTTCGACAACAGGTCGAAGTCGACCGACGGCTCGGCGTCGGGATCGTTCGGGGTGAGCGTCACCGTTCCCCGTGACCGCACTTTCATGAGCGCCACGCTGACGAGCCCGTGACCGGGGGCATTGGGACCGAGGTGATCCATCGGGAGCAGTTGGAGATCGGCGGGATCACGACCGCTACTGAACCGCGCCAGCGCGGTGACGGCCAACGAGTGCGGATCGGGCGACTCGACGAGTTCCAGGGTGATCGGCGCCGACGGGTGATCCTGCAACCCCGCGCCGATCCCCGCACGTTCGAGCCCGCTGCGCAACAGGATCGCCGGACTGTGGATCGCCCCCGCGGCCAGCACCACCTCGCGGGCACCGATCTCGGAGCCGTCGGCGAGCGACACCCCGGTCGCGCGAGCGCGTTCGATGATCACCCGTCGCACGACGGTGTCGCAGCGCACCTCGACGTTGGCGCGCGACCGTGCTCGCTCGAGGTACACGTCGGCCGTGGTCACCCGCCGCCCGTCGGCGTCGCGCGTGAGCATCGCCGGGCCGACGTCGGCGGCCAGACCCCCCAACGGGAACGGTCCGCGGTGCAGTGGCCAACCGTTCAGGACACAGGTCTCCACCAACGCGCGGCCCACGGTGCCTTCGTGCTCGGGATCGACCCGGGTCAGGGGCACCTCCACGCGTCGGAAGTAACGCTCGACGTCGCGCCAGCCCCAACCCCGACACCCGTGATCGCGTTCCCAGCCGTCGTAGTCGTCGACCTCACCCCACAGCCCGACCATGGCGTTGACCGCCGACGATCCACCCACGCCGCGACCGCGCGCGTAGAAACGAGCCGGCTGCCCCGCCACCCGCCGGGCCGTCAGATCGGGCCAGGTGCGCCCGGGTTCGGCGAGGGCGTCGAAGAACGACGGACCGCTGATCGCCACGGGCGCGTCACCGGCGCGCAGATCCGGACCGGCCTCGACGAGACAGACCGACATCCCGCGCGCCGAAAGGCGGTCGGCCAACACGCAACCCGCCGATCCGGCGCCGACGATGACGACGTCGAGCACGCTCACCGTTCCGTCAGGGAGCGTTGGTGGATGCCGGCAGACCACCGAGGTGCGCGGCGTCGTTGTAGCGGATCAGGCGCCAACGCCCGGGTCTCACCAACTCGACCTCGGTGATCGAGGTGTTCTTGGTCCATACCTCGAAGATACCCGTCCCCGACGTGCGCAGAGATTGGCGCAACACCGTGTCGATGACGCCACCGTGACAGAACACCACGACCTTGCCCGCGGGGTGACGCTCGATGAGCGCGCGCACCGCGTCGCCGATGCGCAATTGGAAGGCCGCGATGGACTCTCCCCCGGGGAATGTTTCGCCGTGCGGGTCGTTCTCCCAATCCGGGTCCCCGAATCGGCGGTCGAATTCCTCGTAGGTGAGACCGTCGCAGATCGGGCCGGGGTCGTGTTCGCCGAACTCCGCGTCGACGACGACGTCGGACCGACCCAGGGCGGGCAGAACGATCGCGGCGGTCTCGCGGGCCCGTGGGTACGCGCTCGAGTACACCGCGTCGGCGACGATCTCGGGATGGGCCGCCCAGCGCTCGCGGAGGCGTTCGGCCTGCCGCCGACCGAGTTCGGACAATCCGGTGCAACTGCGGGGTCCGCCGACCACGCGATCGACCGTCACGCGCGATTCACCGTGACGCACGAACACGATCCGCGTCATGCGATCACACGAGTTTCTCGACGAAGGCCTCGAGCTGGCGGAGATTGCGGCACTCGAAGGTTCCGTCGGTGTGGGCGCCGTACTCGCCGACGATGGAGTCACCGGTGTTCCAGTACGAGCGGGGCTCGGGGTTCAACCAGTACACCTGACGCGCCTTCTGGCTGATCTCCTTGACCACCCAGGCCTGCGAGGCGTGGTAGTTGTTGCGCGCGTCGCCGAGCAACAGCACCGTGGTCTTCGGACCGACGTCCTTGCCGTACTTCTCCCAGAAGACCTCGAAGGCGTGCCCGTAATCGCTGTGACCGTCGACCCACACCACGTCGGCTTCGGTGTTGACCCGGTGGATCGCCTCGCTGATGTCCTCGGTGCCCTTGAAGAAGTCGGTCACCTCGTCGATGCCGTCGATGAACACGAACGAGCGGACCTTGGAGAACTGGTTCTGAATGGCGTAGACGAGCATCAGGGTGAACCGGGCGAAGGCCGCCACGCTGCCCGAGATGTCGGCGACCACCATCAGCTCGGGCTTGGCCGGCCGGGGGTACTTGAACTTCGGCTCGGCGGGCGTTCCCCCGTACGACAACGAGTGGCGAACCGTGTTGCGGAAGTCGAGCGGACCCTTGCGCCCGTGGCGGCGCTTGCGGGCGAGGCGGGCGGCGAGCTTGCGGGTGAGCGGATAGAGCGACTTCTTGAGCGCCTGCATCTCGTCGCGGCTCGCGTGCATGAACTCGACGTCCTCCGGCAACGGCTTGCGCAGGGTCTTGGCCATCGCCTCGGCCCCCCGGTCGGCCACGAGACGACGACGGATCTCGGCCTCGATCTCCTTCTTGAACTGGTCGATGCGACTCTCGTACTCGTCACGCTCGAGTCGCTCTTCCAGCGCGGTCAGTTCGCCACCGACCTCCTGGCGGCTGGCGTCCATCAACTTCTGCAGCATTCCCTCGAGGTCGAGATTGCGCAAGGTGCGGTACAGGTAGTACGTACCGCCGACGGGACGACCCGGCTCCATGCCGGCGAAGCGCTGCACCGCCTGCTTGGCCAGGGCACGCATGAGAGCCTGATCACCGTTGAGCAACGCCTGCATCAACATCTGGGCGATCTCCTCGGGCGTGAGCGCGTCCATGCCGCCCGACGAACCACGGCCGTCGCCCTGCTTCATCTGCTCCTGCATCTCGCGCCACATCTGCTCGAGTTCGTCCTCGGTGCCCTCGACCAGTTTGTACTCCGGACCACGCATCGAGAAGTAGACCTCGAACACGGTCTCGAACGAGCGCCAGTGGGCGCTGTTCTTCACGAGGGTGGCGCCCAAGGCGTACTTGAACGCCTCACGATCCTCGATCGGGATGTGTTGCACCGCCTGCATCGCGTCGAGATTCTCCGTGAGCGACACGGGAAGCCCCGCGTTGCGGAGTTCGACGACGAATCCGGAGAGGAGGTCGAGCACGGCAGGTGTCCGGTGACGCCTCAGACGAGGTCGACCGACAGTTCCTTGGCGGCCTTGGCGATGTCGGTCTGGTACTTCAGGAGCACGTGCAAGGTGTCCTTGGCCACCTGGGCGTCGATGGTCTCCATGTTGAGCAACATGATCGTGCGCGCCCAGTCGAGGGTCTCGCTCACGCTCGGGGCCTTCTTGAGGTCGAGTTGGCGGATGCTGCGCACGATGCGCGCCACCTGGTCGGCGAGGTTCTCGGTGATCCCCTCGACCTTGGTGAGCACGATCTCCTTCTCACGTTCCATCGACGGATAGTCGACGTGCAGATAGAGACAGCGGCGCTTCAGGGCCTCGGAGAGCTCGCGGGTGTTGTTCGACGTCAGGAACACCATCGGCACCTGGGTCGCGGTGATGGTGCCGAGCTCGGGGATCGACACCTGGTATTCCGAGAGGATTTCGAGCAGGAGCGCCTCGGTCTCGACCTCGACTCGGTCGACCTCGGCGATCAACAGCACGACCGGGTCCGGGGCGCTGATCGCCTCGAGGAGGGGTCGGGTGAGCAGGAACTCACGGCTGAAGATGTCGTCGTGGATCTCGCTCCAGCCGTCGCTGTTCTTGTCGGCCTGGATGCGCAGGAGCTGCTTTTTGTAGTTCCACTCGTACAGCGCCTTCGATTCGTCGAGACCCTCGTAACACTGCAGGCGGATCAAGCGGGCGCCGGTGAGTTCGGCGACGCTCTTGGCCAGCTGGGTCTTGCCGGTTCCGGCCGGACCCTCCACGAGGATCGGCTTGGCCAGACGGTCGGCGAGGAACGCCACCCCGGCGATGCCGTCGTCGGCGAGGTAGTTGACGTCGCGCAAACCTTCGCGCACCTGTTGAACCGACGAGAAACGGGGGGTCATCTCGCCGACACTACTGCCGGAACCCGTGGAGACCCCAGTTAGGGGCGTCGGGACGTAGAACGGACCGTCGGCCCCGTGCTCACCTATTCTGTTCGACGTGGGGGGAATCGACGGGAACGAATCGACGGCTGACGTCGACGCCGCGCCCGTCGACCACACCCCTTCCGAGGCGGACCACGCCGTCGACGAACACGACGGCATGCGCCACATCCTGCGGAGCAACGCCGTGGTCGCCCTCGGCACCGGGTTGTCGCGCCTGACCGGACTGCTGCGGGTCATCGTCTTCGGCGTCGTCGTCGGCCAGACGGCGCTCGCCGACGCGTACGACGGAGCCAACAACTCGCCCAACGCCGTCTACGAGTTGCTACTCGGCGGGGTCTTGTCGGCCGCCCTCGTCCCCATGTTCAGCCGCATGCTCGAAGAGGACGACCGCGAGTCCGCCGAAGCCGTCGTCGGCACCGCGATCATCGCGCTGGCCGCCATCACCGCGGTGGCGACCTTCTTCGCCCCGATGGTGTTCCGGGTCTTCTCGCTCAACCCGGCCGACGGCATCGACGTCGACCAGTTCCGCACCGTGGGCACGGCCCTCACCCGGATCTTCCTGCTGCAGATCTTCTTCTACGGCGTGTCGGCGCTGCTCGGCTCCTTGCTCAACGCACAGCGCCGATTCTTCGCGGCGGCGTGGTCGCCGGTGCTGTCGAACATCGTCATCATCTCGACGTTGCTCTACGTCCCGATCCTGCTCCACCACCCCGACGACGGAATCCCGCTGGCCGAGGTGCTCAACAGCCCCTCGTTCCGGTGGTTGCTCGGCCTCGGAGCGACCGGCGGCATCGCGCTGCAGGCCCTCGTCCTGCTGCCGGCGATCCACCGCGCGGGACTCAACTTCCGGTTCCGGTTCCGGCCGCGTCATCCAGCGGTGAAACGACTCCTCGCGCTCTCGGGCTGGACGTTTGGCTACGTGATGGCCAACCAGATCACGGTCATCGTGGTCAAGACCCTCGCCGACCCCGGCTCGGGCGGACAGGACGCCTTCGCCAAGGCCTCCACGTTCTTCTACTTCCCGCACGGGTTGTTGGCGATGAGCATCGCCACCACGTTCATCCCCGAGATGGCCCGCGCGGTGGCCCGGCGCGACAAGTCGGCCTTCATCGAGCGCACGAACCTCGGCATTCGTTTGGTGGGCCTGCTCACCTTCCCGGCCGCGTTCACCTTCATGGTGTTGGCCCGACCGATCATCGGGCTCCTCCTGCAGCACGGAGAGTTCGACGCGGCCGCGGCCGACACCACCTCGCGCGCCCTGGCCGGGTTGGCCCTCGGTCTCATCGGGTACTCCGTCTACCTCTTCGCCCTGCGGGGCTACTACGCCCATCAGGACAACCGCAAACCGTTCGTCATCAACTGCTTCCAGAACGTGCTCAACATCGTCCTGGCGTTCGCTCTGGCGCCGTCACTCGACGTGCTCGGACTCGGACTCGCGTTCTCGATCTCCTACGTGCTGGCCGCGATCGCCGCCGTGTACGTGCTGCGCGTGAAGGTGCGGGGCGTCTCGTCCACCGCGGTACTGCTCGGTCTCCTGCGCCTGGTTCTGGCGGCGGCGGCGATGGGAGCCGTGATGTGGGTCGTCCTGCGGCCGATCGGCGGCAACTCCGGAGGCGGTGCGCTCACGAAGGTGGCCGTCGGATTGTTGGTGGGGGCCCTCAGTTACGTCGGCGCGCTCACCATCATGCGGGCCCCGGAAGTCGAACACCTGCGCGTGCTGCGCGACCGGGTGCGATCGTTGCGTTCGGGTTCAGCCCGGTAGCAGCACGAGGTCGTCTCGGTGGACCACCACCGAGGGCGCCGCTTCGTCGAGATCGGAGGTTCGTCGCCCCATCGACCGGCGCGCGAGGTCGGCCGACATCTGGGCGATGCCGCGCGCGATGACCTTGCGATCGGGGTCGACGATGTCGACGGTGTCGCCGACCTCGAAGACGCCGTCGACGCCGACGACACCCGCGGGCAAGAGCGAGACGGTTCCCCGCAGGAGTGCCCGCGCGGCGCCATCGTCGACCGCGACCGAACCGCGCACCTCGCTGGCGAAGGCCACCCACAACTGCCGCGACGACAACGCCCGGTCCGAGCCGTGGAACGTGGTGCCGACCCCCGAGGTGCCGTCGACGGCGGCCGCGGTCACCCGCACGAGGACGTCGGGAATGGTCGCCTTGGCGATCACCGCGCGAATCCCCGACCACGACGCGATGCGCGCCGCCGAGAGTTTCGAGGCCATGCCACCGCTGCCCCGGTTCGAGCCGGTGGCTCCGGCCGAAACGCTCATCAAGGGATCCCGTTCGTGCACGTCGGAGATCAACGTCGCGGTGGCGTCGGTGCGCGGATCGTTGGTGTACAGCCCCTCGGTGTCGGTGAGCAGGATCAACAAATCGGCGCGCAACAAGTGTGACAACAGCGCCGAGATGTGGTCGTTGTCGCCGAAACGGATCTCGTCGTTGGCGATGGCGTCGTTCTCGTTCACGACCGGCACGCAACCGAGTTCGATGAGTCGGTCGAGCGTGTTGCGGGCGTGCAGGTACTGGGTGCGATCGATGAAGTCGTGGGGCACCAACAACACCTGGGCTGCCACGAGCGCGTGCACCGCGAACTCGGCGTTGTACACCTCCATCAGCCGACTCTGACCCGCGGCGGCCAGGGCCTGCAGGGTGCGGATGTCGGACGGACGCTCGCTCAAACCGAGTGCCGACACCCCGGCCGACACCGCTCCCGAGGTCACGAGAACCACCTCGTGGCCCGCGTCGCGCAGCCGGGCGATCTGGCGACAGACGTCGGCGATGATGGTGCGGTCGATCACCCCGAGTTCATCGGTGAGAGACGAGCTTCCGATCTTGGCGACGATGCGCATGGCAGACAGACCGTACCTTTCCGGTCCGTCAGTTGTCCGGTGAATAGTCGAAGGAGAATCCGGCGATCCACACCACGTCGCCCGCGCGCGCACCGGCGCGGGCCAGGAGTCGCGGCACGCCCAGTTTCTTGAGACGCTCCTCGATGTAGGTGAGGGCCTCGGGCGTCGTGACGTCGTTCAGGTGCACCGCGCGCTCGGCCTTGCGGCCGTGGACCCGGAACCCACCGGCGGCCAGTTTCTCGACCCACGCGCCGTCGGACTCCGGTTTCAGGATCACCCGACCCTCGGTGACCGGTTGCTCCTGTCGAGCGTCGTGCACGAGGCTCGCCAACCGACCCACGAGTTCGCGCACGCCCTGGTTCGTCACCGCCGAGATCGCCGGGCCGTCCCACGCGGCGAGCATCTCGGGAGTCGCCGAGTCGGTCTTGGTGCCCACGATCACCCGCGGACGCTCGAGCAGGGTGGCGTCGTACGAGCGCAGTTCGTTCAACAGCACCTCGACCTGGGCCGCCGGACTGGTGTCGTCGACGGGGGCGAGGTCGACGAGCACGCACAGGACGCGGGCCCGCTCGATGTGGCGCAGGAACCGGTGCCCGAGACCGCGCCCCTCCGACGCCCCCTCGATCAGGCCGGGGATGTCGGCCACCACGAACTCGGTCGTCGCGTCGAGGCGCACGACCCCGAGATTGGGCTCGAGCGTCGTGAACGGGTAGGCGGCGATCTTGGGCTTGGCCGCCGAGATCACCGAGATGAGGGTGCTCTTGCCCGCGTTGGGGAAGCCCACCAGCGCGACGTCGGCCATCAACTTCAGTTCGAGCTTCAGCCAACGTTCTTCGCCGTGCTCGCCCTGTTCGGCGAACGACGGAGCCCGTCGTCGATTCGTGAGGAACCGGGCGTTGCCGCGACCGCCGCGACCACCGTGGGCGCCGAGCCAGCGGTCCCCGTGGTCGACGAGATCGGCGAGCACCTCACCGGTGTACATGTCGCGCACCACCGTTCCTTCGGGCACGCGCACCTCGAGGGTCTCGCCCCGCTTGCCGTGCTGGTCCTTGCCCATGCCGTGCACCCCGTTGCCGGCGATGCGGTGCGGATGGTCGCGGAACGCCAGCAGCGACGCCACGTTGCGGTCGGCGACGAGCCAGATGTCTCCCCCGCGTCCGCCGTCACCGCCGTTGGGGCCGCCCATCGCGACGGGTCCCTCGCGACGGAACGACACGCAACCCGCCCCGCCGTCACCCGCCTTCACGTTCAGTTGGCACTCGTCGACGAACTGGCTCATGGTCCCCTCACGCTACCGAGCCACCCTCGTGCGAGGCGTCGCATCACTCGCACACCCGTGACCTATCGTGAGTCCGTGAACGATCGCGACATGCAGGAGCGGGCCGAACGTTGGGCCAGCACGATGTCGGGCGTTCACGCCGTCGGCGGCATCGTTCTCGCCCACGCCGACTCGTGGGCCGGAACCGGCGAGCCGGGCGTGCGTGACCGCGCGTCGCGCGAGGAACACGAGGACGCGACGCTGTCGCGCCTGGCCACCCGGGCCGACGGCGCCGGAGACCGCACCGTCGACGAGGAAGCCGACCCGTTCCGCACCTGCTTCGAACGCGACCGTGACCGCATCCTGCACGCGCCCGCGTTCCGTCGGTTGGCCGGCAAGACCCAAGTGTTCGTCTTCCCCGACGATCATCAACGCACCCGACTCACGCACGCGCTCGAGGTGGCTCAGGTGGCCACCGCGGTGGCCCGACCTCTCGGACTCAACGTCGCCCTCACCGAGGCCATCGCCCTCGGACACGACTGCGGGCACGGCCCCGGTGGTCACGCGTCCGAAGACGCCCTCGCCCCGTACGTC
This sequence comes from Actinomycetota bacterium, assembly GCA_046093625.1. Classification (GTDB taxonomy): domain Bacteria; phylum Actinomycetota; class Acidimicrobiia; order Acidimicrobiales; family Ilumatobacteraceae; genus Casp-actino8. Next base: position 2,957 of record JBJTFY010000254.1, on the reverse strand, counting down.
GAGGGTGGATTCGATCATGCCGTGTGGGGCGCCGACGTGACGTTGACCCACTTGAACCTGTGTCGCCAGACCATCGACGGCATCCGCAATCACTCCTGGAGTCGACCCGCGCCGGCCACCCCCGAAGGCGAGGTCGTCAGTTGGGCCGACCGCATCGCGTACGTGTGCCACGACTTCGAGGACGCGGTCGACGCGCGAATCGTGAGCCCCGAGCAACTCCCCTCGGTCGTACGGTCCCGTTGCGGCGACACCCGGGCCACCCAACTCGGAACCTTCATCACCGCGATGATCCGCGCCGCCATGGAAAGCGGACGGGTCGGCATGCTGGCCGCCGAGGCCGAGGCCTTGGCCGAGTTCCGACGCTTCAACTACGAGCAGGTGTACCTGCGTTCGGCGAGCAAGAAACAAGCAGCCGCGGTGATCGACCTGTTGCGCGCACTCGTCGAGCGGTACATCGCCGAACCCCGACTGCTCCCCAACGGTGCACTTCTGGGCGCCGGCAGCGACGAAGCCCGATCGGCCGCGGTGAGTTACGTCGCGGGAATGACCGACCGCTACGCGTGTCGGCAGGGGGTCGCCCTGCTCGGTTGGACCGCCGAGCGTCTCCCCCGGGGAATCGACGTCTAGAGCCGGGTCACTCGGCGGGCAGGACGTCGACTACGCGTCGACCCTTGAGCTCGCGGAACTTCACGTCAGGGTCGACCAGTGCGAACAAGGTGTCGTCGCCGCCACGCCCGACGTTCTTGCCGGGGTGGAACTTGGTGCCGCGCTGGCGAACGACGATGGTGCCGGCGGTGATGCTCGTGCCGGCGAAGGCCTTCACGCCGAGGCGCTGTGCATTGGAGTCGCGGCCGTTACGGGTTGATCCGCCGCCCTTGGTCTTCGACATGACTCAGCCTTTCGCGATCGAGGTGATCTCGACCACCTGGTAATGCTGACGGTGACCGTAACGGCGACGCTGGTTGGTGCGCCGCTTGTAGGTGAACCCGTCGATCTTGGGGCCCGACGCCGCACCGACGATGCGACCCGAGACCTTCGATCCGGACAGTTGGGAGGGTGTGGCCAGAACAGTGTCGCCGTCGACGACCAGCACGGGCGTGAAGTCCACCGTGGCACCGTGTTCGGCGCCGAGGAGTTCGACATGCACTTGCTGGCCCTCGGTCACACGGACCTGCTTGCCACCGGTTGCGATCACTGCGTACATAGCGAAGTTCGAGACTACCCGCCCGTCGGGAGCATCCCAACGCCCCCGACCGGGAAGTCTGCCGAGGTCAGAGCAACAAATCGTGGTCGACGAGGACGCCGCGACCCTGACAGTCGGGACACTGCCCCGCGAAGCTCGTGAGGAGGCCCTCCCCGATCCGTTTGCGGGTCATCTCGACGAGACCCAGTTCGGAGATGTCGAACACCTGGGTGCGGGTCTTGTCGCGTGCCAGTGCCGACCGGAAGGCGTCCACCACCTTGCGGCGGTTCTCCTTGATCTCCATGTCGATGAAGTCGATGACGATGATCCCGCCGATGTCGCGCAGGCGCAACTGGTGGGCCACTTCCTCGGCGGCCTCCAGGTTGTTCTGGAACACGGTGGCCTCGAGGTTCGACGTGCCCACGTTGCGACCGGTGTTGACGTCGATCACGGTGTGCGCCTCGGTGTGCTCGATGATGAGCGAGCCTCCCGACGGCAGCCACACCTTGCGGTCGAGGGCCTTGTGGATCTGTTCGTGCACGTGGTGCTTCTCGAACAGCGGCAACCCTTCGACGGCGGGATCGTGATACTCGACGCGATCGGCGAGTTCGGGGTTGAAGTCCTGTACGTAGTCACGAACATCCTCGAACAATTGACGGTCGTCGATCACGACCCCGCGGTATTCGCTGTTGAACTCCTCGCGGATGACCCGCACCGCCAACGGAGGTTCGCGATACAACAGTGTCGGCCCGCTGGCCTTCTTGGCCTTGGCCTCGATCTGGTTCCACTGTTCGACGAGTCGCGTCATGTCGGCGCGCAGTTCGTGCTCGGTGGCCGTCTCGGCGGCGGTGCGAACGATCAGACCGTGTTCGTCGGGCTTCACGCGATCGAGGATGCTGCGCAGGCGCTTGCGCTCGGCGTCGGGAAGACGCTTGGAGATGCCGTACGTGCGCGAGTTGGGGATCAGCACCACGAACCGCCCCGGCAACGAGACCTCCTGGGTGAGGCGGGCGCCCTTCACGCCGATCGGGTTCTTGGTGACCTGACACACGATCAACTGCTTGCCCTTCAGGATCTGCTCGATGCGCGGCTGGCTGTCGACGATGTCCTCGGCGTCGTATTGCACGTCGCCGCGGTACAACACGGCGTTCTTGGGCGTTCCGATGTCGACGAACGCGGCTTCCATTCCGGGCAGCACGTTCTGGACCTTGCCCACGTAAATGTTGCCGTGGATCTGGACCACGTCGTCGGCCGGCCGGCTGACGTAGTGCTCGATCAGACTGCGCCCTTCGAGTACCGCCACCTGGGTCAGGTTGGGTCGCACCTGTACGCACATCAGGTGCCGTCCGATGGGTCGACCGTTGCGTTCGCGACCACGGCGCCGCTCCACGACGTCGGCGTCGGTCGAACGCGGTGCGCCCCGCTCCTCGGACGAGCCGCGACCGCGCCCGTTGCGCCGACGCTTCTTGCGACCCTCGCCATCGGAGTCCGCGGCGCCACCGTTCGCGGCGGGTTGCGGGCTCTTGGGAGCACCCTTCGACGACGCCTTGTTGGACCCCGCTGGCTGTCCCTTGGGGCGTGGGGCACCGGCGCGCTGACCGCCGGGCATCGTCACCGACGGGCCGCTCGAGGGCGGGGCGGGGCGGGTGTCGCCGATCTTGGGTCGGGCCACGACCGCAGCGGCGGCGGCCTCGGGCGAGGGCCGACCCTCGCGGGCCGACTCGGGCAGTTCGAGCGGATTCCGATCGCTGCCGGAGTCGTCGGCGATCACGTC
>JBJTFY010000253.1:0-2803 GCA_046093625.1 Actinomycetota bacterium | reverse complement strand
GATGCGATTTCCGGTTCCGGGCGTCCCCGGGTCGACCTGGTCGACGAATCCGACGTCTCGGGCGAACCGACCAACGCACTCACGATGAAGTGCGGACTGTGCGCGTCGAACAACGCGATCGCGGCGGCGACCGAATCCACGCGCACCACGCTCAACTCGGGAGAGTCGTCCCATTCCCATTCGGTCGTCAGCACCGAGACGTCGGATTCGTCGACCAGGTCGACCCGGGGACGCCCGGAACCGGAAATCGCATCGTCCACCACGTGCAGTCGGGCGCGGGTGTCGAGGTGCGCGGCGGCCCTCTCCACACCGTCGAGCAGTGCCTCGGCGATCCGACGGTCGTCACCGATGAGGACGACCACGTTGAGGGTGTTGCAGACCTTGCGATCGAGCGAGGCCGCGACACAACCGGAAACCGCCTCGAGGTCGGCGCCCGCGTCGATCATCATCCAGGCGCCACCCGTGCCGTGGAGACTCACCGCGATCCCCGACTGACGGGCCACCGCACCCAACTGGGCCACCGCCGGACCGCTCCCGCGGGCCACGGCGAGCGCGACACGTCGGTCCGAGAAGAGGGCGTGCCCGGCGGACCGCTCCGCCCGACCAACCAGTTGCACGCATCCCTCGGGCAAACCCGCGCCGTTCAACGACGGCCGGACCGCATGGGTCATGATCGCCTCGGCGGTGGCCAGTGCGTCGCTGCCGATGCGCATCACCGTCGTGTTGCCACCGCGCAGGACCCCCGTGGCGTCGGCGAAGACGTTCGGACGTCCCTCGAAGACGAAACCGACCACCCCGAGCGGCGCCGACACCGCGGTGACCGACCAGTCGTCGTGTTCGACGGTTTCGATGACCCGGTCGGTCGAATCGGGGGTGTCACGCCACATGCGCAAGGCCGCGATCATGTCACTCCGCATGCGCGGGGACAGGACCAGTCGGCCGACGGCGCGGTCGGCCGCACGGGCCCGAGCCACGTCGTCGGCGTTCGCCGACCCGATGGGGGCGAACGTCTCGTCGTTCTCGAGGATCTTCGCGAAACGTTCGTAGAAGTCGGTGACCCGATCGCCCACCGCCCGACCCTCGTCGTCGATCGCCAAGTCGACGAACGCGGCGTGCGCCCGGGCCACGGCCGCATCGACGTCGTCGGCCACCTCGCGGGGTACGTGCACGAGGCTGCCGTCCTCCTGCACCACGATGAGGCGGTCTCCGGGGGTGAACGCTCGGGCGAGATCGGCGTCGACCTCGACGAACCGCGTGCCGGCGTAGGGGATCCGGTCCCCCGCGCGCAATGCGGTCAGTTCGCCCCGACGCTGTTCCACGCTCACGAGACTAGGGGCATCGAGGTGGGACGACCCCGCCAACACCGTGCCGTCTACCCTGTGCCCATGGACGATCGCGTGTACTTCCGCCAACTTCTCTCCGGTCACGATTTCGCGACCTCCGACGCGCTCGCCCGCCAGATGGTGAACTTCGTCTACCTCGTCGGAGACCGCGCCAGCGGGGAATGTGTCGTGGTGGATCCGGCGTACGGCGTGTCCGACCTCCTCGACATCATCGAGGCCGACGGCATGAGGCTCGTCGGCGCGTTGGCCTCGCACTACCACCCCGATCACATCGGTGGATCGATGATGAACTACCGCATCGAGGGTGTCGCCGCGATGCTCGAGCGGGCGGACGTGCCCATTCACGTGAACGAAAACGAACTCCCGTGGGTGACCCGGACCACCGGGGTGGCCGAAGAACACTTTCGTGCTCATGCGTCCGGTGACGTCGTTTCGGTCGGCGACATCGACATCACCTTGCTCCACACCCCCGGCCACACGCCGGGAAGCCAGTGCTTCCACGTCGGCGGTTGTCTGCTGTCGGGAGACACCTTGTTCCTCGACGGGTGCGGTCGCACCGACCTGCCCGGGAGCAACCCGGACGACATGTTCGACAGCCTCCGGAAGTTGAACGCCTTGCCCGACGACACCGTCCTCTACCCCGGTCACCGTTATTCCGACGCACCGCACGAGGAGATGTCGATGGTGCGCCAACACAACTTCGTCCTGAAGCCTTCCACCAAGGAGCAGTGGATGATGATCTTCGGCGGCGGCTGATCGTCAGGCCAAGGCGGCCACGATCGCACTCAGTCCGGCCACGGCGAGGAGCGTGAGCACCAATCGTCGGGCCCCGTGTTCGGGTACCCGATCACGCAAGCGGAAACCGAGGCGCGATCCGATCAACATGACCGGAACCGCCGAGGTCGCATGAACGACGGCGGTGGACGTGACGTCACCACCGATCGCGAACGCGAGCAACGACAAGACCCCCGAGATCGTGAACACCGTGTTGATGCTCGGACGGAACGACGACATCGGGAGTCCACGGGCCTGCAACGCGAACACCAGCGGCGGTCCGTTGGTCGACAGCGACGCCGCCAGTGCGCCACTGAGGGCCCCACAACACAGATCGGTGCGCGTCGACTCCCGTCCGGCCAAACCGGCGGCCAACACCACCACCGCCAACAACACGCTGCCGCCCAGCAACATCTTCAGGAGCTTCTCGTCGACCCGCTGGAAGACCAAGATGCCGACGGGCAGTCCGGCCACCGCCCCGATCACGAGTCGCCGGACCACCGGACGGTCGATCTCCCGGCGTCCGTGCCAGGTCTGGAATCCACTCGTCACCAAGCCGAGCAGGGTCGAGATCACCACCGCTTCGCGGGTGTCGAGGGCCAACGCCATGAGCGGCACGGCGAGCAGGGCGAAGCCGAAGCCCACGGTGACCTGAGTGGTCGAGGCCACCAGCACGGCCCCGAGGA
>JBJTFY010000252.1:0-16210 GCA_046093625.1 Actinomycetota bacterium | reverse complement strand
ACAAGGCACTCTCAGTTTGAAACTCACGGTGCACATCGGACTCAGCGTGTGCGCGGCCCTCGAAGCGGCTCATCGCGCCGGCATCATCCACCGTGACGTGAAGCCGGGCAACATCCTGCTCACCGAGAACGGTCGGGTGATGCTGACCGACTTCGGTATCGCCAAGGCACTGAGTGGTGACCAAGACCTCACGAACGAGAACATCATGATGGGGACGGCCAAGTACCTGTCACCCGAACAGGTGGAGGGCGAAGAGCTCGGACCCGCCGCCGACATCTATTCGCTCGGTCTCGTGTTGTACGAGTGCCTCACCGGGCGCGTGCCGTTCATGGGTGCGAGCGACACCGAGACCGCGTTGGCCCGGTTGAAGAAGGAGCCCACGCCCCTGCAGACGTTGAAGCCCGATCTCGATCCGGCCGTGCTCGACGTGATCCACCGCATGCTCGCCCGCCGCCCCGCGGATCGCATCCGCTCAGGCGCCGAGGGCAGCCGCGCGCTCAAAGCCGCCAGCGGCAGCACCACCCCACCGGCACCGGCCCGGGTCAAGGATCCCACGCCGAACGTGGTGATCCGCTCGAAGACCGGCACCACGCCGGTGGCGGGTACTCCGCGGCAACCCGAGCCGCCCGTGCGTCGTTCCCGCGTGAAGCCGATGTCACGGGTGCCCCTCGTGGGTCTGGGCGTCGGGGTGGTGGCCGTGATCGCCGTCATCCTCGCGGTGATGGCCGGCGGCGACTCGTCGACGAAGTCCCCGTCCCCCACCAGCACCGCGGTGCCCACCACGGTCTACAACGGCCCCGTGACGATCGCCGGCGTCCGGGCCTTCGATCCCGAGAGCGACGACAAGACGGAGAACGACGACCAAGCGGTCAACGTCACCGATGGTGACCCCGACACCACGTGGTCGACCCTGTGCTACAAGTCGTCGACATTCGGCGGCAAGTCCGGTGTCGGTTTGATCCTGCAGTTGAACGCCCAGGCGTTGGCTCAGGTTCAGGTCGACATGAACGTGCCGCAGTGGCAGGCCCGGGTGTACGCATCGAACGTCGCCGGCGAGCAACTCGCCGATTGGGGCACGCCCATCTGGGACGGCTCGAACGAACAAGGTTCCACGGTGACCGCCACGTTCACCGCTCCGGCGCAGTACGCGTTGGTGTACTTCACCGAGGGCGGACGCAGCGGATTCTGCAGCGACGTGAACCCGTACCGGGGAAGCATCAGCGAGATTCGCGTCCAGAACGCACCATGAACGACGTCGATGCCGGTCTCGTCGCGCGCGCTCGGTCCGGTGACGAGCGCGCACTCGACGAACTCTTGCGCGCGATCATGCCGCTCGTGCGCAACGTCTGTCGCAAGACCCTGAACAACGCCGCCGACGCCGACGACGCGACGCAGGTCGCGCTGATCAACGTGGTACGCGGCCTCGGGCGCTTCGACGGCCGCTCGTCGTTCACCACCTGGGTCTACCGGGTGGCCACCAACGCCGCCCTCGACGAGGGCCGCCGCCGCCAGCGACGGGGACTGCGGTCCGTCGACGCCGAACACGAGTCGGTCGATCCGTCGAGTTCGGTGCCCCACGACCGCATCGCCGACGCCGACGAACTGACGCCGCTGTTGCGCCACATCCCCGAGGAGTTCCGCATGGCCCTGGTGCTACGCGACGTCATGGATCTCGATTACGACCGCATCGCCGAGATTTTGGACGTGCCCGGGGGAACCGTGCGCTCACGAATCGCCCGCGGTCGAGCCCGGCTGGCCGACCTACTCGGGAACCAATCCCCCGCCCCCGAACGTCACAACCCCGATCAGTGAGACCCGCGCCATGACCGACGAACCGAACTCCCAAAACGACGACGAACTCCGCGATCGCATCGACGCGTGGGCCAGCGCGCTCGTCGACGGTGACGTCACGATCGACGACGTCGATGCAAGCGCGCGTGACGTCGTCGTGGCCCGCGCCGAGGAGTTTCGCCGCGGGCGGCGGATGTTGCTCGACTCCTTCGACACCACGGTCGACGATCTCGTCGTCGCCCGTGCGTCGGCCGTTCGTTTCGCACGACCGACCCGCATCGGAATTCGGATCGCGGCCTTGACCGCGGCGGCCGGCGTGTTCACCCTCATCGGCGTGGCGATCGGTTCTTCGCAGAATGGTTCGGACTCCACCGCGATCGCCGGCGACGAGGTCGTCGCGACCGCCTCGGCAACCGAGGCGCCGTCGCCCGCTCCCGCGATGGACAGTGGCGCGGTCGACAAGTCCGCCGACACCGGGGTCGAAGCACCGGCGGCGATGGCGGCAGGAGAATCGGTGAGTCCCGACGGGGCGAGATGCCCCGATGGGTCACGACCCGTGATCATCCCCGAGGCCGTCGTCGAGGGCGAATTGGTCGAGATTCACTGGTCGGCCGGCGACGGTGTGGTGGTCTACCGCCTCAGCGACTGCTCGGTCGTGCTCGCCATGACTCCCTAGGTCGGTTCATCGCTAGCCTCGCCTGCATGGCTGGTAATCCGCTCACCGACCCCAACTGGGCATCCGACTTCACCGACACGATCGTCGACACGGTCGACAAGGTGCGCGATCGAACGACCACGCCCATCGTCATGGCGGCACGCGGGTTGGTCTTCGGCCTGCTGACGGCGTTCCTCGGTCTGATGGCGATCGCCCTACTTCTGATCGCCATCAGTCGCGGGTTCATCAACCTGCTCGAGTGGCCCCTCGACCACGACACCTCGGTCTGGGTGTCGCACCTCACCCTCGGCGCGGCCTTCTGCCTCGTCGGCACGATCTTCATGATTCGTCGACAGAGCAAGGAAGGTGTCTGATGTCGAATCATCATCGCGTCATCATCATCGGTTCCGGGCCGGCCGGACTCACCGCGGCGATCTACACCGCCCGCGCGAATCTCGCACCGTTCGTGATCGAGGGCGAGCCGTCGAGCACGTCCGATCAACCCGGTGGCCAGTTGATGCTCACCACCGAGGTCGAGAACTTCCCCGGGTTCCCCGAGGGCGTGATGGGTCCGGAATTGATGATGCGATTCCGCGATCAGGCCGCGAAATTCGGTGCGACGTTCCTCACGGCCAAGGCCACCAAGGTCGAGTTCGGCGAGCGGCCGCTCAAGGTGCACGTGCGCGACGAAGTGCACACCGCCGATGCGGTGATCGTGTCGACCGGTGCCCAGAGTCTGATGCTCGGGTTGAGCGACGAGGAACGCCTCATCGGTCACGGACTCTCGACCTGCGCGACGTGCGACGGATTTTTCTTCCGCGGCAAGGAGATCGCGGTGGTGGGCGGGGGCGACTCGGCCATCGAAGAGGCTTCGTTCCTGACCAAGTTCGCGAGCAAGGTCACCTTGATCCACCGACGTGACTCGTTCCGCGCCAGCAAGATCATGCAGGACCGGGCGCTCGGCAACCCCAAGATCGAGGTGCGCTGGAACTCCGCGGTGAAGCAACTTCTGGGTGACGACCAACTCGAGGGTGTCACCCTCGTCGACACGGTGACCGGCGCCGAGAGCGCACTCGCCGTCTCGGGTCTGTTCATCGCGATCGGCCATCGCCCGAACACCGACGTGTTCAAGGGCGTGCTCGACATGGAGGACTCCGGCTATCTCATCACCCGGCCCGACAGCACCTACACCAACATTCCCGGTGTCTTCGCCTGCGGTGACGTCAAGGATCACACCTACCGCCAGGCGATCACCGCCGCCGGCTCGGGTTGCATGGCCGCGATCGACGCCGAACGCTGGCTCGAACACCAGCACTGAAGCACCCCGGGCTGCCGTCGCGCGCCTGACCCCTCGGTTACTATTGCCCCATGGCTGCTGGCATCGTCACCCTCACGTCCGGAACCTTCGATGAAACCGTGAATTCGTCCTCCACACCCGTGGTGGTCGACTTCTGGGCCGAGTGGTGCGGACCGTGCAAGATGATCGCCCCGATCCTCGGTGAGATCGCCACCGAGAAGGCCGGTCAGGTCACCATCGCCAAGCTCAACGTCGACGAACACGGCGACATCGCGCAGCGCTACGGAATCATGAGCATTCCCACCTTGCTGGTGTTCAACAACGGCGAAATCGTGAAACGCCTCATCGGCGCCAAGGGTAAGGGTCAGTTGCTGGCCGACCTGGAGGAATTCTTCGTCTGATGGCGTTGGCGCCCGACGACACGGGCGAGGCCGTTCGGCAGCTTCAACGCCGTCTCGGCGCCGCCGGCTTCCTGCCGGAGTCCGGGATCGTTCCCGACGTCTACTGCCCCGCCACGCGTCGCGCCGTGGCCGAGTTCCAACGAGATCGCGGTTTGACCGTCACCGGTGTCTGCGACGAGGGAACCTGGACCGCGCTGGTCGAGGCCTGGTGGAACCTGGGTGACCGGCCCTTGATGCTGCGTTCACCGAACTTGCGGTGAGACGATGTCGAAGAACTGCAACGACTGTTGTCCCGCCTCGGATTCGACGTGGGTCGCATCGACGGCATCTTCGGTGCGTTGGCCGCTCGAGCGGTTCGGCATTTTCAGGAGAACGCCGGACTCGACATCGACGGGGTGTGCACCGCCGAAACGGTCGCAGTGCTGCGACGACTGTCGAAGATGACCGGCGACGGCCCGGGTATCGCAGCGGTGAGAGACGCCGAGCACGCCCGTGCGGGACACCCCCTGGCCGGGCGACGGGTCGCCGTGGGTCGCTTCGGCGACCTCACCGCTGTGGCCGACGCCCTGGCCGATGCGTTGCGAGACCACGGGGCCATGTTGCTCGACGCCGGCGACGGCGACCCCGCCCAGCAGGGTGCGACCTCGAACCTGTTCGGAGCCGACGTGTACGTGGGGGTCGAGGTGGGTGACTCCGATCAGGCCCGCGTCGCGTACTACAGCGTGCCGGCTTTCGAGTCCGCCGGGGGACGAGCGTTGGCGCACCTCGTCGAGCGACATTTGCGCGATGTGGTTCCACGTCTGACGGTGCAGGGGATGCGGCTGCCGATTCTTCGCGAGACCAAGATGCCCGCGGTGTTGCTGACACTCGGACCCTCGACCGCGGGTCGTAGTCACCGCATCGCCGAAGGGGTGTTTCTCGCGCTACTCGCCTGGGCCCCTTAGTTATCCACAGGCTTATCAACAGACTGTGTCTAACCTCGTGTTCAGGTTGAGGGTTGCATCACCCCAGCGTGCTCACTCGTCGAGGCCCGCTTCACCCATCATCAGAAGATAAATCCGCTCCAAATCCTCGATGCCGGCGAAGGTGATGATCACCGACCCCTTCTTGTCGAGGCCACTGAGTTTCACGTCCACCTTGGTGCCGAGATAATCGGAGAAACGCTGCTCGAGTTCGAGGACCGCGGGCTGGCGCAGTCGACTCACTGGTCGACCGCCCCCTGTGGTGCGACCAGGTTGCGGGGAGATGCCGGCATCCTCAAGGCCCCGATCACGGATGGCTTCCTCGACCGCGCGCACCGACCACCCCTCGTCGGCCGCCCGACGAGCGATCTGCTCTTGGTAGGCCTTGTCGGGTGAACCCAACAACGCTTTGGCGTGACCCGCGGTCAATTTGCCGTCGGCCAACAGGCCCTGAATGGACGGGGGCAAGCTGAGCAATCGCAGCGAGTTGGAAATCGAGGCTCGGCTCTTACCCACCCGCTTGGCCACGGCATCGTGGGTGAGGTTGAAATCGTCGATCAGCTGCTGGAACGCCGCCGCTTCTTCGAGCGGGAGGAGATCCTGGCGGTGAAGGTTCTCGACCAGGGCCTGTTCGACCGAGGACATGTCGTCGGTGGTCTTGACCACCGCGGGCACGGTGCGCAGCCCCGCCCGTTGCGCCGCTCGCCAGCGCCGCTCGCCAGCGATGATCTGAAAACTGCCGTCGGCCAAAGTGCGCACGAGCAGGGGCTGCAAGACCCCGATCTCCCGGATCGATGCGGTGAGCTCCTCGAGGGCGTCCTCATCGAAGTGTAAGCGGGGTTGATTGGGGTTGGTGCTGAGATCCTCGACGGGAATCTCCACCAATGTCGGTCCTCCCCCGCCCGTCGGCGGCGTGGCCCGACCGTCGCCGGTCGGGATCAGGGAGTCGAGACCACTACCGAGACCTGGGCGTCGCGCCACCGGCCACCTCCTTGGCAACAAGTCGATAGGCGATGGCGCCCTTCGACGCGGGGTCGTACACGTTGATGGGCTGATGATGGCTGGGGGCCTCGGACAGCTTGACGTTGCGGGGCACCCTGGTCGGCAGCACCTTGTCACCGAAGTGCTCGCGTACCTCGCTCTCGACGTCGCTCGACAACTGCGTGCGGGCGTCGAACATGACCAGCAAGATGGTGCTGACCTCGAGTTCGGGGTTCAGGTTCTTCTTCACCAGGTCCACGTTGCGCAGCAATTGGCCCAAGCCTTCGAGGGCGTAGTACTCGCACTGGATGGGGACGAGCACCTCGCGGGCGGCCACCAGTGCGTTCACGGTCAAAAGTCCCAACGAGGGCGGGCAGTCGATCAGGACGAAGTCGTAATCGTCCAGAACGGACTCAATGGCTCGCTTGAGGCGGCCTTCCCGGGCAAATTGGGGCACCAATTCGATCTCGGCACCCGCCAAATCGAGGTTCGATGGGGCGACGAAGAGGTTCTTGACCTCGGCGGGTTCGATGCAGTCCTCCATCGGGGCGTCGTGAAGGATGACGTCGTACATCGAGGTGTCCAGGCTTCGGGTGTCGATTCCGACGCCCGAGGAGGCATTTCCTTGGGGGTCGAGGTCGACCAGAAGAACCCGAAAGCCCAGTTCAGCCAAACACGAGCTCAGGTTCACCGATGTGGTGGTCTTGCCCACCCCACCTTTCTGGTTTGCCACGGCCAAGATCCGCGGAAGGGGACGCGGTGCGGGGGAGTCAACGGCCATGGGGCGAGAGTATCGGATCGGTGTGAGACCACGCGGAATGCTGGGCACACCGATTCGCCGAGACGGGCCCTTGTTCCACGTGGAACATCGCACGGCGCGGTCGTGGAGGATGTTCCACGTGGAACAGGACTACCGGTGCCGTACGACCGCCACCCCAGCGGTGACCGACTCAACGGCACATCCGTCGACGGCGGCCCACCGGGATCCATCCGAGGCTGGGGGTTCGCTGACCAGAAGCCGTCCTGTCGGAGACATCAACGGGGTAGCCAGGCGGGCCGTGTACTCGGGGGAGCCGAACCCGCGACACGTCACGACATCCCATGTTCGCCCGGGGTGGTTCTGGGGGAGATCGGCCACATCGGCCTCCCATACCTCGACCTGGTCTCCCAGTCCCAGTCGGCCCACCATTCGTACCAGGAAGTCGGTGCGCTTGGACCGACGATCGACCAGCGTGATCCGTAGATCCGGGCGGGCGATCGCGATGACCAGACCGGGATCGCCGCCACCTGAGCCGAGGTCGATCACCTCACGGGCGGTTGGGGGAAGAGCGGCCACGAAACCCAGAGAATGCTGGATGACCTCGTCCACCGGCCGGGGCCCCAACATGCCGATGCGCCGGGCTTCGCCCAGCGCATCGGTCAATCGACTTCGGTTGTCGGGGGTGAGGTCCGGCATCAGCCTTCGGATGCCGGAGTGATCACCACGCGCCGGTTCGGGTCCTCGCCCTCAGAATGGGTCGAAATGTCGGTGCGCCCGGTCAGGGCGTCGTGCACGAGCGTGCGGTCAGTGGAGGGCATCGCCTCCAACGCACGAGCGGAACCCGTGGACACCACCTCGTCGGCCACCTGGTTCACGAATCGGCCCAATGCCTCCTTGCGCTTGGCCCGATATCCGCCCACGTCGATGCGCAAACGGGTGTCGTGGTCGCCCATACGCCGTTGGGCCACCACACGGGTGAGGTCCTGCACCGCTTGCAGGGTGGATCCCCGCGGACCCACCAACAGGCCGAGGTCGTTGCCGTTGAGATGGACCTCGATGTCCTCGCCGTCGATCACCGAATTCGCGCTGGCTGACGCCCCAAGAGCATCGGCCAACCCCAAGAGGAACTTCTCCGCTTCACTGGCCACCTGAGCCGGATCGGCCGCAGGACCTTCGGAGCGCTCGCGGCGGGGGCGGTCATTGTTCTCGGTCATCTTCTTCTCCTGTTTCTGCGGCTTGGGGGCCCTGGGGGCATCGGACCCTTCACGACGGCGACCGCGATCGCGACGATCGTTCTTGGCGCGGGGTGACTTGGGCATCACCCGGGCCCGGACGCGAGCTTCTCCGCGAACCCGGCCGAACAAACCGGGCTTGGGCTCCTCGAGAATCTCGAATTCGGCGTCTTCATCGGCGACTCCGAGGCGATCAAGGGCGATGCTCTTAGCTTCCTCGATGGTTTTTCCGGTGGTTTCGACCCATTCCATGGGCTTTCCTGCTTTCTGATCGGGTCAGGGGCGCGGCGGCTTGGGATGGCGCGACTTGCCTGACGAGGGTTTCGGACGATTCGACGGCGTGGGTTTGCCCTTGCCGGGTGTGGCACCACCCTTGGGTGGGGTGACGCGCTTGCTGGTCGGAGGGGTCTTCGGCGTGGTCTTGGGGGCGTCCTTGGCACGAGCCGCCTCCTGCTTGAGTTGACCGAACAGTCCGCCGCCGCCGTCTTGCTTGGCCATCTCACGAGCCTTGGCGCTGGCCTGCTGGGCTTGCTGCCCCAAGGATCCTTCACCTCGATAGAAGCGGCGGGTGATGTACCCCTGCTGAGCGATACGTACCAGGGTTTGGGCGATGTAATAGAAGACCAACGCAACTGGGAAGAAGAGCTGGAAAACACCGAAAAAGACCGGCAGATATTGGAGAAGTTTCTGTTGATTCGCCGACATTGTGGGCGACACCGTGCGTGAGGCGATCATGCGCTGCTGTACGAAGTACAACCCCATCAGGGCCACCACTAGCAAGGCGTACACCACACCGGACCCCGCGTTCTCCTGAATCGCCTTGACCGGGGTCAACGAGAGGTCGATGCCGAACGACAGCATCTCTTTCTTGCCATCGAGACTTTCAAACAGTTTGCTGGACTCGCTGATGTAGTCCGGGCGGATCAGACCCTCCGCGTCTTTGTTACTCAGACCATGAAGAACCCGGAACATGATGATGAAGATGGGCATCTGAGCGAGAAGTGGCAGACAGGATGCCAATGGATTGACCTTGTGCTCCTGATAGAGCTTCATCATCTCTTCGTTCAATTTCTGACGGTCGTTGCGGTACTGCTGTTGCAAACGACGCATCTCTGGTTGAACTTTTTGCATCTCGAGCATCGACTTCGTGCTCTTCAGCGTCAACGGGAAGATCAACAACATGATCACCAGGGCGACCAAGGAGATCGCAAACACGTAGTTGGACGTGAATTCGTAGAACTGGCTGATCAACCAGGCGGCGGCTTGAAACATGTCAGGAAGCCCTTCGTTCGGAGAGGTCGTGAGAGAGACAGCGTTCGGGCACCGGGTCGAAGCCCGACGGCCCGAATGGTCGGCATCGCATCAAACGCCTGATGCTGAGCCATGTGCCGCGCCCCGCACCGTATTGCTCGACGGCCTCGCGGGCGTACTCGGAACACGACGGGGTGAAGCGACACGGGGAGGGGCGACCCTCACGGGCCGTTTGGTACCATTTGATGGCTTTGAGCAGGGTCGTGTTCATAACGACGCCCGCTTGGCCACGGCTTCGGCGGCCGTTGACGCCTGAGAGAACGACACCGAACGTGCCGGGCCGGTCAGCCCCACCAGGTACAGGCCGTTGGGAAGGTTCACGCGACGGAACGCCTCGCGAAGGCGCCGGCGGGCGCGATTTCGCTCGACGGCATTGCCGGCGGGACGCCCGATGGCGAAAGCCATCCGCGGACCATCGAGTTCGGGGTCGTTCAACATGACGCACCAGAGCACTCCACTGCGGATACGAGTGCCGTGGCGACGCAGTCGCTCGAACTCGTCCCGACTGTGAAGACGTCCGATCAAGCCGAGAGCCGCTTGCGGCCCTTCAGGCGACGGGCCTTCAACACGGCGCGCCCGGCGCGGGTGGACATGCGCGCCCGGAAGCCATGCTTCACCGACCGGCGCTTTTTGTTGGGTTGATACGTGCGCTTCACAACGACTCCTAGGTTCCCGGTGACGACCAGGCGCAAAACACCAGATAGTGGCCACTTTTTAGCCGTCCTGCACCAGGGCTCGAACCGGAACGCCCGGCCCCTGGATCAGGTGCGTCAGGCAAGGCTATGGGCAGTGGGCGACAGGGGCAACCCAACGCCCGAATGGGTTGCGGGGGTCGGGCCGGACTCGGCATTTCACGCACTATCCACAGGCTGCTATGGTCGGCGACTCCGGTGCTCGTCACCCCCTCTCGAACGGGGTGTCGACAGTGGGATGGGGGTTGTCCACATCGTGTGGACACAACTGTGGACGGCGGACGCGGAAAGGCGTAGAAGTGCAGGTCGAAGAGGCGGAGAACGTGTGGACAGCGGTGTCCAGATCCCTGCGCGATCAGGTGTCGGATGCCGTGTGGTACTCCACGTTCAACGACGTTTACGCCCTCTCGGTCTCCGACGACACCCTGCGCCTGGCCGTTCCGAGTGGCACGGTGCGCGACAAGATCCTGTCGCGCTACTACCCGATCGTCCTCGACGCCATGTCGGAGGCCGGCTCGGGATCGCGCAATCTGGTCGTCGAGATCGTCGCCCCCGAGAACGGAGCGGTGACCGAACCGGACGAAACGGTCACTCGAACGACCGAACCCGAGGTCGCTCCCGTCGTCGACATGGCGGCGTCGGTCGGTGCGGCCGCCGATCGGGCCGGCCTGACCCCCCGCTACACCTTCGAGACCTTCGTTCGGGGAGCGTCGAACAGCTTCGCGCTGGCCGCGGCCCAGCGCGTGGCCGAGACACCGGCCCGGTCGTACAACCCGCTCTTCATCTACGGCTCCGCCGGACTCGGCAAGACCCACCTGTTGCACGCCATCGGGCACTACGTGCTGCAGAACTACAGCCACTACCAGGTGCGGTATATCTCGACCGAGACCTTCCTCAACGAATACGTCGACGGCATCCGAAACAACACCATCGCCAACTTCAAACGGCGCTACCGCGACATCGACGTGTTGTTGATCGACGACATCCAGTTCATGGAAGGCAAGGAGGGGCTCCAAGAGGAGTTCTTCCACACCTTCAACGCCCTGCACGGGGCGAACAAGCAGATCGTCATTTCGTCGGACCGCGTCCCCGACGCGATCCCCAACCTCGAAGAACGCCTGATCGGTCGTTTCCGCTGGGGTCTGATCACCGACGTCCAACCGCCCGATCTCGAAACGCGGCTCGCGATCCTGCGCAACAAGACCGAGCGTGAAGGCACCCACGTGCCGGCGGACGTTTTGAACTTCATCGCGTCCCGCGTCACGAGCAACATCCGCGAACTCGAGGGGGCGTTGATCCGGGTCAGCGCCTACGCCAGTTTGAATCGCGTCGACATGACGATCGCCCAGGCCGAGCGGCTGCTCGAGGACCTGCTCCCCGACGCGGCGCCCAAACACCGCACCGACGAGGAACTGCTGGCCGAGATCGCCCGTTTGGTCGGCCACAGTGTCGAAGCACTCAAGGGCAAGAGTCGGCAACGACCGCTGGTGGCCGCACGCCAGGAGGCGATGTACGTCTTCCGCGAGCTCACCGACCTCTCGTATCCGGCCATCGCGCGTTTGTTCGGGGGCCGGGACCACACCACCGTCATCCACGCGGTCGAGAAGATCCAGCGTCTGATGATGGAGCGCACCCAGACCTTCGAACAGGTGACCATGCTGGTCAAGACCTTGAAGTTGGACTGACCGAACATGCGTCGCGACCGACTGTGGACATCATGTGTGCGAGATGTTGACGCCCCTGTGCATCACCGGTCGATATCCACCGCTACACCCCGGTGGCAGGGTGACGGTGTGGACGGCTGTGCACGAACCGGTGGTTGTGATTCCATCATCTACGCTGGGACGACGGTGGTTTCTCCACAATCCACAGCGCTTATTACTAGAACTATCTTGAAGCATCACACCACGATGACGACAACCGCTCGAGCACAAGGAGCCCCGACGTGAAGTTTCGTTGCGAACGCGAGGTCCTGAACGAAGCCTTCGGTGCGGCCTTCAGTGCCGCCAGCAATCGAAGCACCAATCCGACGCTGTCGTGTCTGCGATTGGTGCTGGCCGGCGACACCCTGCGCGTAACCGGCACCGACGGCGACCTCACCATCGACTCGTCGATCACCGTGTCGTCCGGGAAGGACGGAGTCGTTCTGGTGCCCGGCAAACTGGCGGCCGACATCGTCAAGAACCTTCCGTCCGGCGCCGTCGACTTCGCGGTCGTCGACGACAAGGTCGAGATCTCGGCGGCGCGGGCCAACTTCTCCATGCCGATCGGCGCGGGCGACGACTTCCCCAAGTGGTCGGGCACGGTGGGCGAGGGCGCACCGATGTCGGCCAGGGACTTCGCCGACGGTTTGCGCCAGGTGGTGCGGGCCGCCAGCACCGACGATGCGCGAGGTGTGTACACCGGCGTGTACATGACCGGGGTCGACGGCAAGTTGCGCATGGTCGCCACCGACTCGTACCGCATGGCCATCCGTGACATCGACGCCAGCGTCATTCCCGACGGAAAGAGCGTGGTCGTGCCGGCGCGCGCGTTGCGCGAACTCCAGAAACTGCTCGACAAACAAGAGCGCGTGTCGATGAACATCACCGACAACGACGTCACGTTCGAAGCCGGCAGTGTTCGCCTCGTGACCCGCTTGTTGACGGGATCATTCGCCGATTACCAACGCCTCATTCCCGCGAACCTGCCCAACACCCTCACGGTCCCGCGGGAAGCGCTGACCGAGGCCATTCGTCGCGTGAAACTGGTGGCCCGTGATCCCATCGGCACACCGTTGCGCGTGCACATCACGTCCAACGAAGTGGCGTTGCGCATGATCACCCCCGACAACGGGGAGGCGTTCGAACAGATCGACGCGGCGAACCAGGGCAACGAGATCGAGATCCGATTCAACAACGAACTCCTCACCCAGGGCCTCGAGGCCTGCGGCACCGACGACGTCACCATTCAGACGAGCGAGCCCAGCAAGCTCGCGGTCATCAAGGGTGTCGGTCAGAACAACTTCACGTATCTGTTGATGCCTCTGAAATCGTGATGATCGTCGAGCAGATCGAGCTCGTCGACTTTCGCAACTACCGGAGTGCCACGTTCGATCTCACGCCCGGTGTCACCGCGATCGTCGGTCGCAACGCCCAAGGAAAGACCAACGTCGCCGAGGCCATGGCGTTTCTGGCCACCCTCGAGAGTTTCCGTCAGAACCCGACCGTGGCACTCGTGCGCGAGGGTGCCGACTTCGCCACCGTACGGGCGTTGGTGCGGCACGCGGACGGGCGCGAGATCCAGATCGAGGTGCAGATTCAGCGGCAGGGTCGCGTGAACGTGTTGGTGAACCGGCAGCGGTTGGCCCGCACCCGTGACCTGCTCGGGGTGTTGCGCGTGACCGTGTTCTCGCCCGACGACCTCGAACTCGTCAAGGGTGCACCGGGGGAGAGGCGCCGCTTCCTCGACGAGACACTGGCCGCACTGGCTCCGAAGAACGACGCCTTACGACTCGAACTCGATCGCGTGGTCAAACAGCGCAACACGTTGTTGCGCCAAGCCGGGGGTCGATTGAACGACGAGGTTGCGTTCACCCTCGACGTCTGGGACCGTAAGTTCGCCGAGGTCGGCGACCAGATCGGGCAGGCTCGAGCGACACTCGTGGCCCAACTTCGGCCGGACGTGGAACGCGCGTACCAGCAATTGGCCGGGGCGCCCTTGGCCGTCGATCTGGTGTACGAACCCGGGTGGCGGCGCACGGGACTGACGGCCGCCTTGGCGGCGTCGCGCACCGACGACGTGCGGCGGGCGGTGTCGACCGTCGGACCCCACCGTGACGACGTGGACTTCTTCCTCGGCACCCTCCCCGCCCGTACCCACGCAAGCCAGGGTGAGATGCGGTGTTTGGCCCTCTCCCTGCGTTTGGCGGCCCACCGGATGGTGGCCCGGGAGACCGGGATGACCCCCCTTCTGGTGCTCGACGACGTACTCAGCGAACTCGACCCCGAACGGTGCACGGCACTGCTCGAGAACCTGCCCGACGGGCAGGTGGTGATCACCACGGCCAGCGTGTTACCCGAGGCCGCCCAGCCCGACCGGGTGCTGCGTATCGAGGCGGGTGCCATGATGCACGGCGATGAGCGCTGAACCCCGCCCCCTGTCGTCGGGAATCGAACGCCTGTTGCGTTCGTTCCGTCAGGGCGACCGCGCGACCACGGTGACGGTCTTTTCCCGCTGGACCGAGTTGGTCGGCGACGCCGTGGCCCAACACGTGCGACCCCTGAAACTCGATCGCGGGGTCCTGGTGGTGCAGGTCGACGACCCGGCCTGGGCCACCCAGATGAGGTTCCTCGAAAGCGACCTCCTCGAGCGCTTGTCGGCGGCGGGAAGTGGCCCGGTGGAACGGGTCGAAATCAGGGTCAAAAAAGGGCGCTGAAACAGGGTCGGGACGGCCCCCGAAAAAGATGCGTTTTCCCAGCATAAGTGGCCCGTATTGCCACGATCGGACCCCTCCCTGCGACTAAGGTTTTCCCAGTCGTGTCCGAGCGGTTTTTCCGCCGCCCACCCACCCGGCACACACCCGTTCAACAGAGGAATCCGTGTCCACCAAGAGCACCACCGCCACCGCCGATTACGGCGCCAAAGACATCCAAGTTCTCGAGGGTCTCGACCCGGTGCGCAAGCGGCCCGGTATGTACATCGGCTCCACGGGGTTGGCGGGTCTGCACCACCTGATCTGGGAGGTCGTCGACAACTCCGTCGACGAGGCCATGGCCGGACACTGCGACCGCATTGGGGTCACCTTGCTCGCCGACGGGTCCTGCCGGGTGGACGACAACGGGCGCGGCATTCCGGTCGACCCGTATCCGTCGGGTCCGCACAAGGGCAAGAGTGCCGCCGAGGTGGTGCTGACCGTGTTGCACGCCGGCGGCAAGTTCGGCGGTGAGGGCTACAAGGTGTCCGGCGGATTGCACGGCGTGGGCGTGTCGGTGGTGAACGCGCTGTCCAAGATGGTGCACCTGCAGATCGACCGCGGCGGCAAGCGTTGGGAGATGCGCTTCACCGACGGCGGTAAGCCGACGGGCAAACTCGCGGTCGCCGGCGACACCCCGGGGCGCGGACGCAAGACGGGTACGACCGTGACCTTCCTGCCCGACCCCACGATCTTCGCCTCCGAGGGCACCGAGTTCGTCGCGCGCACCGTGCTCGAGCGCCTGCAGACCATGGCCTTCTTGAACCGCGGCCTCGAGATCGTCTTCGCCGACGAGCGCCCTGGTCGCGAACAAGAGGTCACCTTCCAGTACAAGGGCGGCATCGTCGACTTCGTGAAGCACCTCAACCAATCGAAGGAGGCCCTCTTCAGCAAGGTGGCCCACTACGAGGACGAGGACGAGGGCCAGATGCTCGACATCGCGATCCAGTGGAACACCGGTTATCACGAGGGGATCCACGGGTACGCCAACGGCATCAGCACCATCGAGGGCGGTATGCACGTCGAGGGCTTCAAGACCGCGCTCACGAGCGTCGTCAACAAGTACGCCAAGAACCGCGGTTTGTTGAAGGAGAAGGACGACAACCTGCTCGGTGAGGACATTCGCGAAGGCATCACGGCCATCATCTCCGTGAAACTCTCCGAGCCCCAGTTCGAGGGTCAGACCAAGGCGAAGTTGGGCAACGTCTCGATGCGTTCGTTCGTGCAGAAGGTCACCAACGAACGCCTCACCGAATGGCTCGACGAGAATCCCACCGAAGCCAACAAGATCGTCAAGAAGGCCCAGGCGGCCGCGCAGGCGCGGGTGGCGGCCAAGAACGCCCGCAACGCCGTGCGACGCAAGACCGCCCTCGCCGGCGCCGGTATGCCCGACAAGTTGAAGGATTGCACCAGCGGTAATCCCGACGAGAGCGAACTGTTCATCGTCGAGGGCGACTCGGCCGGTGGCACCGCCCTCGACGCCCGCGACCCGCGCACTCAAGCGATCCTTCCCATCCGCGGCAAGATCCTCAACGTCGAGCGGGCCCGCCTCGACAAGATGCTGAAGAACCTCGAGGTCACGGCACTGGTCACCGCCATCGGCGGGGGAGTGGGCGACGAGTTCGACGTGTCGAAGGCCCGCTACCACAAGATCGTGCTGTTGGCCGACGCCGAC
>JBJTFY010000251.1:0-2488 GCA_046093625.1 Actinomycetota bacterium | reverse complement strand
GCTGAACGCCCCGTACGGACTGGTTCTGGTCGTGGGACCCACGGGCTCGGGCAAGAGCACCACCCTCGCCGCGATGATCGATCGGATCAACCAAGAGCGACCGTGTCACATCCTCACGATCGAGGATCCGGTGGAGTTCGTACACACCCACAAGCGCGCCATCGTCAACCAACGCGAAGTGGGAACCGACGTCAAGAGCTTCGAGGACGGTCTGCGTTCGGCACTACGTGAGGATCCCGACGTGATCCTGCTCGGTGAGATGCGTGACCTCGAGTCGATCGCCATCACCCTCACTCTCGCCGAGACCGGTCACTTGGTGTTCGCCACCCTGCACACCAACGACGCCTCCCAGGCCCTCGACCGCATCGTGGACGTGTTCCCCGCCGAGCGCCGGGATCAGATCCAGATCCAATTGGCCGGTTCCTTGCAGGGGGTCATCAGTCAACGCCTCATCGCCTCGCAATTGGGCGGACGGGTCGCGGCCTACGAGGCGTTGGTGGCCAATGACGCGGTGCGCAATCTCCTGCGCGAGGGCAAGACCCGCCAGTTGCGCAACGTGATCGGCACGGGTCAGTCCGAAGGAATGCAAACCCTCGAGATGGACCTGGCCCGCCTGGTGGTGGAGGGACACCTCACCGCCGAGGAGGCCGGACAACTGAGCGCGTATCCGCGCGAGGTGGTGGCTCAGATCGCCACCCGCCGCGCCGCCGCGCCGCCGATGGCGGTCTGATTCAGCCCGTGGGCGTTCCCACCGCCATGGCAACCTGATCACCTTCGGGCTGGGGTCCACTCACCGAAAAGAACAGGCGCACCGTCTTGTCGGGCATGACGACCACATCGCAGTCCGAAGCGCTGAGTCCGCCTCCGGGCACGAGTGCGGGCAGAACCGGATCGAGCTTTGTCAGTGGCTCGAACGTGAGTCCGTCCTCGGATCGCGCCATGAAACAGGACGACATCCATTCACTCTTCGACTTCGAGACCTCATTGTTCACGTGGAAGATGACGACGACGTCCCCGTTGGTGTCGACGAAGGCGTGGGGGTGGAGTTTGCAAAGGTCGGTCTCTTCGGGACCGATGCGGTAGCCGGGATCGACGGTCCAGTTGATCTGGTCGTCACTCGTGGCGCTGAAGATGACGGTGCTGACCGGTCGGGCCGATCCGCACACTCTGAAATACTCCGACTCGTCTCCGATGTACATGCGGTATCGCCCATCGGGCAGGCGGACCACCGAACCTCCGTCCACTCGGTCGATTCCGAGATCGGCGGCCGTGACGCGATAGCCGTCCTCGGCGACCCATGCCTTTCCGTCGACTGAATATGCCGACGCGATACCCACGTCATCTCTCAGGAACGCACGAAATCCTCCTTCGGGAGCCTCGCTCACCGAAATGTGTCCGAGACCTTCCTTCATGCCGCTCGGCCATGAGAACTCGTTGTCGACGATGAACGTCTCACCCCCGTCTCGCGAGATGGCCGACGCCTTCTTGGTCGCGCCTGGTCCGGAAGCGAAAATCACCCGAAGGTTGCCGTCTGCGTCGATGAAGCCGCCACTGTTCACCCCGGCTCGCGTCGATCCGTCGGCGGCCATACCCATCAACTCGTAGCTGATGACGAATTCGGGGGTCGACCACGAGTAGGTGCCGTCGTTGATCCACCATCCACCGGACGGAGCCATGGTGGAGGACGTGGTGGTGGTCTCCGGAGCAGCGGTCGTGTCCGGGACGTCGTTGGTGGTTTCGACCGGAGGACTCGTCGAAGGGGACGATTCCGATCCACCGCCACACCCGACCAACAGGCACGACACACCCACGAGAGTGAACGTGGAAACACGACGGGAAAACACTGAACGAGCCACGGGAACCTCCACAATTCGGAGTGCCTTCCACACCCCTCACACTTGTCAGGTTCATCATGAAAGATGGGCCACCCCGTGTCAACGAAACTCCCTGAAACCTGAAGGGGCCGTCCCTTCGGGCCCGGCCCCGATGTTGGAAGAGTGGATAGCCTCTAGCCGCGCAGGCACCACCGGCTTGCGGGGTCACCGCACCGGCGGCACCCACGTCGTACAGGGTCGACTCGCTGCGGAGGAACTGGGCGGCGACGAGTCCGGCTTCGGACGGGTCTCCATCGGTGGCGGCCGACTCGTCGGCGTACCAAGTCTCGACGGCGACTTCCATCACGCGCTTGTCGGTGTCGCACGCGCTCTCCTGGCCCTTGTCGGTGATGCCGCGAACGGCGAAGACCGTGACGGTGGCGAGGATGCCGAGGATGACGACGACGATCAGAAGTTCGACCAGGGTGAAACCCTTGTCGCTCCGACCGCTCGTGCGGTTCGTGGATGTGTTCATGCTGGTTTCCCTTCGGTTGCTGGACGAGTCGGCCATCCGACTCGCGAGAGATATCGGGATTGACACGCGCGGATTAACGAAACCTGGCACCGCGACCACAGCGTTCGGGACGCACGGGAAAACTTGATCGAACGGCGAC
>JBJTFY010000250.1:0-2044 GCA_046093625.1 Actinomycetota bacterium | reverse complement strand
GTCGCGCGTGATCCACATCAACCGCGTCGCCAAGGTGGTCAAGGGCGGTCGTCGCTTCTCGTTCACCGCGCTCGTGGTGGTCGGCGACGGCAATTGACGCGTCGGCCTAGGCTACGCAAATGCCAAGGAAGTTCCCTTGGCGATCCAGAAGGGCACCGAGGACGCCAAGCGCAACATGTTCTCGGTCCCGATGGCCGGAGCCACCATCACTCACCCGATCATCGGAATCCTCGGGGCCGGTCGCGTGATGTTGAAGCCCGCTGCTCCCGGTACCGGCGTCATCGCCGGTGGTGCGGCGCGCATCATCCTCGAGGAAGCCGGCATCCACGACGTGCTCGCCAAGTCGCTCGGCTCGTCGAACGCCATCAACGTGGCCCGCGCCACCATCAACGGCCTGCAGAGTCTGCAGCGTCCCGACGAAGTGGCGGCCCGTCGTGGCATTCCCGCTGATTCCTTCGTTCCCAAGGGACTGTTGAAGGCCTACACCGACACCAAGAAGGCGATCGCCGCCGGAGAGGCGCACTGAACATGGCCACGTACAAGACCGTCGTGCACACCGGACCGATGATCACCGTCACCCAGGTGAAGTCGTCCACTCACGCCAAGCCCAAGAGCCGTGGCACCCTTCGTGCGCTCGGACTCGGACGCATCGGGAAGTCGAACGTGCTTCCCGACCGTCCCGAGATCCGCGGCATGATCGCCCGCGTCCCCCATCTGGTCGAGGTTTCCCCGGCCACGTCCAAGGAGAGCTGACCCATGCGCGTCGACGAACTAGCACCGGCACCGGGCTCGACCCATCGCAAGAAGCGGCTCGCCCGCGGTATTGGTGGCAAGGGCGGTAAGACCGCCGGCCGCGGAACAAAGGGTCAGCACTCGCGCGGTCGCGGCAAGGTCGCCCGCGGCTTCGAAGGTGGACAGATGCCCCTCAAGCAGCGCGTGCCGAAGTTGAAGGGATTCAACAACCCCTTCCGCATCGAGTACCAGGCCGTCAACCTCGACACCATCAACGAGCTCGAGGAGTCCGTGGTGACCCCCGAGGTCCTGTCGGCTCGTGGTGTGCTGCACAAGGACGTGTTCGTCAAGGTGCTGGCGCGCGGCCAGGTCACCCGCAAGGTCGACGTGTCGGCCCACGCGGTGTCGAAGGCCGCCCAGGCCGCCATCGAAGCGGCCGGTGGTTCGGTCACGATCATCCCGCTGCCCTACAAGGTGCGCCCGGCTGCCAACGGCAACCAGTTCACCAACCGCTGAGTCGGCCTCCGTCGATCACCGTTAGTTAGAACCGAGGAGAGCACGTGCTGACGAACCTGAAGAACATCTTCAAGGTGCCGGACCTTCGGAACAAGATCCTGTTCACGATCATGATGGTGATCTTGTATCGCATCGGCGCGCACGTGCGCGTTCCGGGCATCGACGATCAGGCGGTACGTCAGTTGCGCGAGTCCGCTCGCCAGCAGGGCGCGCTCGGCTTCTTGAACCTGTTCTCCGGTGGTGCGTTCTCGTCGTTCGCGATCTTCGCGCTCGGCATCATGCCCTACATCACGTCGAGCATCATCATGCAGGTTCTCACCGTGGTGATCCCCAAGCTCGAGGAGTGGCAGCAAGAGGGCGCCGTCGGCCAGCGCAAGATCACGCAGTGGACCCGTTACGTCGCCATCGCCATCGCGTTGCTCCAGGCCGCCGGCCTCACCTTCATCTTCGGTCAGGGTCGCGGCTCGGCGTTCTTCACGGCCTCGGCGAATGCCCCCGACATCGTGTTGCTTCCCGACGGCATGTGGCCCCGCGGTCTGCTCGTGATCATCAGCCTCGTCGCCGGCACCGCGTTGCTGATGTGGATGGGCGAACTGATCAGCCAGCGCGGGATCGGTAACGGCATGAGCATCCTGATCTTCGCCTCGGTGGTGTCGTCGCTCCCGTTCAGCTACTACTCGATCCTCCAGAGCAAGAAGTGGGTGGTCTTCGGCGTGTTGGTCGCGATTTCGATCGGCATCCTGATCGCGGTGGTTCGAGTCGAACTCGGGCAACGACGCATCCCGGTGCAGTTCGC
>JBJTFY010000249.1:0-3769 GCA_046093625.1 Actinomycetota bacterium | reverse complement strand
ACGTCGACCGAACGGCCTCCGGCCGCCTTCACCGCGTCCGTGAGGGCCTTGGGGATGCGACCCTTGTGCCACACGATCACGAGGTCGGTCGATTCGGACTCGTTGGCGAGGTACGCCGCGAGTTGGTCGACGTCGTCGGAGTTGGTTCCTTCGTGCTGATGGGCCACGACCACGCGTCGCTCGGTGAAGAAAGGTGGTGTGCTGGCGGCGTCGACGACCGCCCCCATCAGATACTCACCCGAGAACTCGTCGAGCATCAGGCTGCGGTCACCGTCAGCGATCAGTTCGCGAACCTTCTCCGAGACCGCCGAGCCGAGCAACACGTCGTCGTCTCCGTGAAGGATGATCACGCTCACGCTCCAACATTGGCACACCGGTGGCGACGAGACCGCCCCACCGCCATAGCGAGAAACGGCCCACCCACCACGAGTGCGACGTTCAATACGGGTGGCGGACGCAAGTGAGCCGCCACCGCGGCGACGAGGGCGACCCAGCGCACCGCCAGAAGGGGCCCGAACATGGCCACCGTTGCGACCGAGGGCCACGAGCCGGCGAACAAGGCCAGCGGCAGGCCGACGAGCATCAGCACGCCGGCCACGGGTCCGGCGATCAGATTGGCCGGAATCGCCCACGCGTTCGGCCAGCCGAAGACCACCAGCGCGACCGGGAACACCCCGATTTGGGCGGACAGGGTCGGCGCGATCCAATCGGCGATCCAACGGCGTCGGACACCGACGCGCATCGCGCGATGAACGGACGGGGTCAACACGACGAGTCCCAATGTTCCGGCGACCGAGAGCCACCAACCGACCGACCACACCAACAACGGATCGACGACCACGAACACCACCACGCACGACGTCAGCACGTCGATGGCGTGGCGGCGTACGCCGAACGCCAACATGACGGCCGAGACGGCGGCCATCCCGCAGGCCCGCACCACCGAGGGTTCGGAACGGGTGAGCGCGGTGAACCACAGCAGCAGGACGAGAGTGGCCGACAGCCTGGTCCAGCGTCCGCGTCGACGCAGGAGCGGCGCCACCAGGGTCATCAGATAACCGACGTTCTGACCCGACACCGCGGTGAGGTGCGCGAGTCCGCTCGAACGGAAGTCCTCCACCACCGCGCGCGACTGACCGGAGTCGTCGCCGTAGACGAGTCCGGCGAACAGCGCCGCGTCGTCGGGGGCTAGCGACGACGCACCCCGGGCCAGGATCCCGCGCACGAACATCGACGACCGCTCGAGACCGCGCATCCGGGTCTCGGGGCTTCCCCGCGGTACGCGCAGGCGGGCGATCTCGACCACGCCGACGATGTGGCGCACGGCCAGACGCCGGGCGCGGGCACCGTCGTGAACGCGCCCGTCCACGTCCACCCACATTCCGGCGACCAGATCGTCGGCCACCCACGCCAGCGGACCACGGGCCACTCCTTCCAATCGACGACCGTGGTGTTCGAGCACGAGGCGTACTCCCCCGTCGACGCGTGATGGGTCGGACACCACCCGCGCGGGACCGCTCACCCGACCTTCGACCGGTGCGTCGAACACCGACCACTCGGCGCTCGAGCGCGCGCCCGACACCGCTCCCACCGTCACCATCAGCGCGATAGTCACCAGCATCCGTGTCCCGGCGCGCGTCAGGATCACGAACAGGGCGCACATCGAGAGCGCGACGATCACGAGCACGCCCCCTCGATGCGACAACCCGACGCGCACTCCCGGCTCGAACATCCATGCGCCGGCCACCGCGGCGACCGCTTGCCACGAGCACGTCGAGCGAATGGCGTACCCTGCAACACCGTGGCGCTCGACCAGATCTTCCTCGCTCCGGCCGACGCGGTCCCCGACGGCCCCCGACATCACCGGCACATGGTTCGCCGCGGCGGTCCGCTGGTGGCCGTGGGCGTCGCCCGGGCCGTCGGAATCGTCGCGGCGATGCTCTTGGTCGGCAGCAACTCGGCGTGGCGCGGTGTGCCCGGCTTCGTGTTGGCCGTGGCCTCGGTACCGACGTTGCCCGTTTTCGGGGTCCCGGTCATGGGCGGCACCACGCGCTGGGTGCTCGCCGTGGTGACCAGCGCGATGCTGTGGTTCGCCGTGGGCACGTTGGCCGCGCGACGCTCGACCAGTCGGGTTCTCACCAGTTGGCCCGAGTGGCGACGGGAGTACGTGCGTCTCGCCGTCGGCGTGTGGGCCGGCGCCCTGCTCGGGCTGGCCGTCGCCGGCACGGTGTTGTCGGTCAACCTCTGATCGATCGCGCGACGGTCGCCTCACACCCGCACCAGACCGCGCAGCGCCTCCAACTTGGCCTCGCCGATGCCGGGGACGTCGAGCAGGTCGTCGACGCTCGTGAACCCACCCTTGGCCTCGCGGGCCCTGACGATCGCCGCCGCCGTCGCCGGACCCACCCCGGGCAGCACGTCGAGGTCGGCCGCGGTCGCCGCATTGAGATCGATGGGCAACGTCGGCCCCGACGCCGGAGTCTGCTGATCGGAGACCACGGCCTCGCCGACGGCGGGCACGTACACGCGCTGTCCGTCGGTCACCTTCGCCGCGAGATTGATGGCGTCGGCGTCGGCCCCGAAGGCCACACCGCCGGCGGCGTCGATCGCGTCGATCACGCGCGATCCATCGTCGAGCGCGTAGACCCCTGGGTGCGTCACCCGCCCGGCAACGTGAACGGTGACCGAGTCGAGGGTCGCTCGCACCGGCACCGACGTGGTGGCGTAGTCGAGTCCGTCCTCGATCGGCGGAGCCGGGGTGCGCAACAAGAGCCAACCGAGTCCACCGACGATGACGACCGCCGCCGCGGCCGCGACGATTCGCGCCCAACCGACCCAGCGGACCCAGCCCACGAACCGGCGCCGGATGTCGCCCCACCGATCGTCCGTCGGGTCAGCGTCGGGGCGCCACGGTTCCATTCGCACCCCTTCGGTCCGCGAGTGAGTGACCCGCCTCTCTTCCGGTCGGTGGGTGTGCGCCCGTGCTGGGCGACGACGAGGCGCCGATTGATCTCACGGCGGGTCTCGTCGATGATCCGGGCCTCGTCCCAACCCCACAACGGTCCCGCGATCCGCGCCACCGCGTCGATGGTGTCGTCGGTGACCCGACCCACCGTGCCGACGATGAGTCGTCGGTCGACGACGTCGGAAAGGGTGCGCGCGGCCTCGTCGGTCACCGCGAACACGACTTGGGCCGCGATCTCGGGACACGACGCCGAAAGCGGTCGGGCCAGATCGGGATTCTCGCGCACCAACTCGAGAAGTCGAACGTACTCACTGCCGTAAGCACGCGCGACGGTGTCGGCGGCACCCCGGTCGACCCCCAGCAGCTCCAACTCCTGCGCCGCCGCGCGGAGGAACCCGGCCGCGTCCTCGGCCCACGCGAACGCGCCGAAGGCCTCGGCTCGACGCGAGGCGAAGCGACGTCTCGGACGATCACGCAACTCGTTGTCGAACAACGCTTCGACCATCTGCTCGGCGGTGGCGCGTCCGGTGGTCCACTTGCCGCCCCCGATGGTCCACAGGTTGTCGACACCCCGGTCGACGTGGTGGTAGAGCTCGTGACGACGGCTCGCCGAGTACGTGCCCTCGTCGCCGCCGGTCTTGATCAGAGGTCGCACCCCGACCGTCGCCAGTTCGACGTCGTCAGCAGTGAGCGGGGCGACCGAGTCGTTCATCGTCGAGTTGACCGTCTCGAGGATCGACGACACATCCTCGGGATCGACGACGATCGACGAGTCGTCGGAATCCACCGGCGTGTCGGTGGGCC
>JBJTFY010000248.1:0-10017 GCA_046093625.1 Actinomycetota bacterium | reverse complement strand
CATCAACGGCATCAAGCGCATGCCGTGCGCCTGGCACTGATTCGCCGCGTCAACCGCCGGGCAACGGCACCAGACCTTGCGAGGGTGGAATCAACCCGTCCGACGAGGGGACCTGCTCCTTGGGGGAATGGGTCGAGCCGAGGGTCAACTTGAGCGTGACCGAAGTGTCGGCGCGACGGCTGAAATCCGATCCGCCGTCGGCCGCGATCAAAGGTTGAATGTCGATGACCTCTTTCCACTGGAACCCCAGGGGAACCGACGACAGGTTCGCCGAGGGCCACAACTCGGCCTCGGTGAACTGGTGCTCGATGAAGTCCTTCTGCGACTGGGTGTCGGGGTCGAGCGTGAGCAGCAGGTAGGCCGGGTTCGGGAACGCGGAGGTCTCGGTGCCCGCATTGGACGAGCAGGTCACCGAGATCGGGCTCGACAGCGGTTTGATCGTGGCCAAGGGAAGTGGACCGGATTTCCACGTCAATGAGACGTTGATCAAGCCGCGATTGGTCGAGGTCTCCGAACACGTCACCTTCTGCTCGCCGGGGTCGACACCGACCACCGCGCCGAATCCCTTCCCGATGCCCGTCAGGAGCATCGAGCCGTTCCGGGAGACGAAGTCGGCGACCCCGGATCCGGTCTCGTAGGTCCCGATGTCGCCGGAGTGCCCGTCCTTGCCCGGTAGCAGCACACCTTTACCCACCGACACCCCATTGAGGTTCGAGAACTCGGCGACGACCAAACGAACGTCCCAGTTCATCTTCACCGAGAGGAACGCGTCGAACACCCGACACTTCGCCCACGGCGAGGTGACTCCCGACCCCACCACTTCCTTCAGGATGTCCATTCCCTCGGCCTCCGCCTTGGCCGATCCGAACAGCTGGCCCATCGTCACGGCTTTCAACATGTGAGCCGGCGCCTCGAGTTTGCCCTCGGCGCACTCCTGGCGAGCGCAGTTCTTCATCTCTCCGTAGAGGACGTCGACCTGCGCGTTCAGCTCCGTCTGCGCGTCATTGTCGAGTTGATCGAAACCGAGAATTTGGACCATCCACAAGAAACGGACCGTCTCACGGAAGATCTGGTTGGCGCCACATCCCGACCCCTTGGACGATTTGAGCAACGGCTTCACGTACGACTTCCACAACTTGGCGAGTTCGGCCTCGGCATTCGAATAGTCCCCGGATTCGCCGCGAATCTGTTGCTTGGCTACCTCGGAGAGCAGCTGACGCAACCGACCCATCGATTCGTCGATCGCCGTCGGAGCCGGAGTCGCCGCTCCCGATGCGGCGGTGCCGTAGCCGCTGAAGTGATCGGTGACGAATCGGATCACCCCGTCGTCGCCCGCGGCAGCCACGGGGCGGTTCAACTCTCCGGTGCCGTCCCACCACACCGGCTGCGCGCCGTCGAGCGGCGTGGCCGGAACGACTTCGACGACGACCAATCCACCCAACTGCAATCCGTCGGGAGCGATGTCGACACCGGACACGTCGTCGCCCGCCGCGGCCGTCAGCGACACCACCTCGTCGAAGGGCAGTACGTTCGGAGGAATGATCAACGTGTAGACGTCTCCCGCCGCCGACGTGGTCGTCAATTCGCCGCCCGCAGCCGCGACGATCTCGGCCTCGACCCGCGTGGAACCGTCAAGAACGAGATCTGCGTAGACCGGATCGGCGTTCACCGGTGGTGCGACGGTGTAGGTGACATCGGAGTCGACCGTCACCTCGGATCCCGAGTCACCCGACCCGCTGGGTTCCGACGAGCCGGCACAACCTGCCAGGAGCGAACACACCACCAACGCCACCACTCCACGCCGCATTTCGCTTCCTTTCTTTCAGCGCATCGTCCCCGAAAGATAATGCCGGCGGCAGAGCAGTTCGTACCGAACCACGTCGCCGAACATCGGCTCGGGGGCGTCGCCGGTGTCGCCGACCACCACCGTCTCACCCTCGTACACGACGACACCGTTCACGACACGGGCGTTGTGGGTGGCGCGCGACCCGCACCAGCATCGGGCCTCGACCTGCATCTCCACCCGTTCATCGGCCACCTCCAACATGCGTCGCGTCCCGTCGAAGAGCAAGCCACGGAAGTCGGTGATCAACCCGAAGGCGAACACGTCGACACCGAGTTCGTCGACGACGCGGGCCAACTGGTCGCATTGCTCGACCGTGTAGAACTGCACCTCGTCGCAGACGACGAAGTCGAGGGGCGAACGGGCGCGGGCCAACTCGTAGATGTCGAGGTCGGCCGATACCTCCACCGCGGGGGCCGACACGCCGAGGCGACTCGTCACCTGCGTTCCGTCACGGTCGAGCTTGGTCAACAACAGACCTTGCAGGTCGCGCACCGCGAGGTTGTGGTGGATCTGCAGAGCCAGGGTGCTCTTGCCCGACCCCATCGTCCCGAAACTGAAGCGCAGCGTCGCCATGCGAGGAGAGAACCTAGTCGGCGCTCAACCCACCCGAAGATCCACGACCACGGCCGCATGGTCGCTCGGTTGCACCATGGTGCCGTCGACATCCTCGGGCTCGATTCCGGCCAACCACACCCGACTCGGATGACCCATCGGTTTGGGTCGGGGCCACGACACGAACACGTAGTCGAGACGGCGATCGGGCCAGTTGGCATCGGCTTGATAGGCGTTGTCGGCGCGCCAGGTGGATCCCCGACCCTCGCCGCGCAGTTCCCAGCAGTCGTTGAGCACCAGGTTCGCGTGCCGTGGTGCGGTGCGTCCGGTGAGTCGACGAATCTCGTCGCTGTCGGGTACGGCGTTGAAATCGCCGGCGACGACGACCGGCGGGTCGACGGACGGGTCACCGCGCAAACCGACCACCACGTCGACGACGGCGTCGACCTGTCGCACCCGCACCGCCGACTCGTCGAAGCGGTGATTGAGGTGCGTGCACACCACCGGCCACCGCCCCGATGGCGCGTCGATTCGGGCGAACACCGCCTTGCGGTACTCCGGCCCGTTGTCGAGGCCGGGCAACGTGATCTGCCCGGGTTCGACGATGGGCCACCGCGAAAGGATCGCGTTGCCCATCGCCATCTCGGCGCCGTCGGTCGTGTCGCGCCGCGCGAACCAGGGTCCGTCCGACACGTGGACGTGAAAACCGAGTCGATCGGCCAGGTCGTCGGCGTACGTGTGCACCACTCCCGCGCGCCGGGTGCACGAGACCTCCTGCAGACAGATCACGTCGGGGGCCTCGCGCACGATCACCCGCTCGATCGCCGCACGACGCTGCTCCCACGGGCCATGCTCGAACCAAAGGTTCCAGGTCATGATCCGCACGGGGCGAACCTAACCGACGACTCCGGTTCAGCCGGCGTTCTGACGCGAGTCGAAGCGACGTTCGACGGTCGACGACACGAAACGTAGTTCGCCACCGGGCGAGAAGATGCCTTGCAGGTCGACGATGAGGTGCGTCGCCGACGAGGAGTAGACGCAGAAGGACCCGTCGGCATCGACCGGCACCACGGCCATGTTGGCCGAGGTGCGCCCGGGGACGACGTTGGCGTTGGACGCGGTCTCGGTGCTGGGAGCGAGCGTCGAGCACTTGTCGGCCTGCACGTAACCCGCACCCGAGCTGTCGGTCAGGGTCAGGTTCACGAGCACCGCCGACGAACCCGCCGGTGCGGACAGGCGCAGAACACTCCCGGCCGGTCGACGCACCGCGCAGCCGTCCACGTAGCACTTGCGGGTGTCGACGAGTCGGGTTTGGTTCGCCACGGTGAAGCCCCAGGCGCCGTTGGGCGAGAACGCCCCCTGCACGTCGACGATCTGATGCAACTCCCCGGTGGTCGCGGTGCAAAATCCCCGCGCGGTCCCCACGGTGCCGACCGTCACCACCGCGAGATTGGACACCGTGTCGTTCACCCCGAAGTTCAGGTTGGAACTGGTCTGACCGCGAGCCCCCAGTGATTCACAGGAATCGGCCGTCAGGAATCCGTCGGCCCGCGCGGTGTCGGTCACCGTCACGTTGGTGAGCACCGTCGTGGCGCCGGCGGGCAACTGGGGCACGGGCACCCCGTTGAGGCCGGTGGTCACGGCCTTGCCCCCGAGGTTGCACGCACCGGTCGCATCGCAGCGGCTGCCCTTCCGCGTGTCGAGCACCCGGGTCGGAACGACCGGGGTGAACTTCCCGCCGGCGGGACCGGCCTGGCGCGCGGGAACGAAGTATCCCTGGGCGTCGACGATCACGTGCATCGGATGCGAGTTGTAGATGCAGAAGCGACCGAACGCGTCGAGGGGCACCACCGACAGGTTCGCCGTGGTGGCACCCTTGCCCACGTTTCCGTTGGACCAACCGCGTTCACCGGTCACGGGTACGTCACAACGCTCGGCCGTGACGTACGCATCGGTCGAGGCACCGGTGAGGGTGATGTTCACGAGCGCAGCGGTCGCCCCGGCGGGTGCCGCGAGCACGACCGGAGTGCGCCAACCCGCTTGCGGGCGATCAGCCCAGGCACAGGCCCGCACGGTGGTCGTGCCGTCGACCTGGTTGCTGCAGTAACGCGTGACGGCCATGCCGTTGAACCGGGCGATGGTCACCGCGTCGTCGGCGGTGCCCCGGAACTCGAAGTGCATCGGGTCGCGCAGGATGCTCGAACGCTGCGCGGCGGGGGTCGGGCAACCGCCGTTCCAGCCGTAGCCACCCCAGAGCAATCCCCATTTCTGGGCGGTGTCGACGACCCACTTGGGGATGTCGGTCGTCATCGGGGTCGAGCAGGCCGTCGATGCACCGGCCACTGGTGCGTAACGGATCTCCGGGTTGGCCGACACGTTGATGTCGATCGCCAAACCCCAGGCGTGATTCGAGAGCGAGTCCGGGCCGAGACCGACGCAGTCCTTGCGGGTGTTCGACGTGCAGCGGAAGTTGTAGCCGATCACGTCGCGCACGCCGAACCCGTTCGCCTGGATCTCGGCGAGAAAGCCCTCGAAAAGCACGAGGGCCCCCGGAGGGGCCTGGATCTTTCCGGACTTGATGGCGCCGACCTTGCCGGCGTTCTTCCAGAGCGCCTGCTCCCACGCTCGCAGCGCCTCCGAGCCGGTGTACGACCAGCCCAGCCACTTCCAGCCGGGATTCGCCGAACCATCGGGGTTGAAGGGCATCGGTGGCGCGCCCCACCCCCGCACGACGGGGTCGGTGTACTGCGAGATGACGCACGACACGACGTCGCCACTCGCGATCTGCGCGGTGGTGCAGCGGTTCGGCATGTTGGGCGACACCCACGGCGAGTTGTTCGAGGTGTCGATGGCGGCCGGACGACCGGCGGCCTTGGCGGAGTCGGGTGCGGTCAACATCGCGAACATCACGATGGCGTAGACGACGAGCCCGGTCAGCACCACGAACGGGGCGAAACGACTGGCTCGACGCGGGGGGTGGGAGTGGGGGTCCATGATCGACTGGCTCATCACGGGCCGAGGTATCGGGCCGCACCCGCCGCTCCTTGAGAAATTCGTGCCGACGAATCCCCGCCGGGTGGACCGATTCCGCTCTGAGCAGGGGCGACGCACACTTCGCCACCCCTGGTTCGTTCCTTGTCTCGAGTCGCACGATGCGACCAGAAGGAGACACCATGAAACCCCAACTCAGCCTCGACCACTCGGTGATCGTCGTACGTCAGGACGAGACCATCAACGCCCTGCTCGAACTCACCGCTCCCCCGGCGCCGGCCATGGAACGGGCACCGCTCGACATCGCCCTCGTGCTCGACCGTTCAGGATCGATGGAGGGTCAGCCGCTCGACTCGGTGCGCCGTGCGGTGCTCGAGTTGCTGCGTCTGGCCGGCCCGACCGATCGCATCGCCGTGGTCACCTTCGACACCGCGGTCGACGTCGTGCTGCCGCTCGAGCATCACGACGCCTCGGCGGTGGCGGCCCGGGTGCGGGCGATCCACAGCGGAGGATCCACCAACCTCTCGGCCGGATGGCTGAAAGGCGTCGAGATCCTGACCTCCAACAAGCGACCCGAGGCCGTGTCACGCGTCGTCGTACTCACCGACGGCCACGCCAACGCCGGGGTGACCGAACACGATGCTCTCTGCACCATGGTGCGCGGCGCGACCGACCACGGCGTCACCACGTCGTTGATCGGGTTCGCCGACGGCCACGACGAGAACCTTCTCGCGGCCCTGGCCGACTCCGGTCGTGGGAACGACTACTGGTGCGCCGGCCCCGACCAGGCGCTCGACGTCTTCGCGGCCGAGTTCGCCGGACTCGCCTCGGTCGTCGCGCAGAACCTCTCGGTCGAGGTACGACCGACGGTCGCCACGGCGGCTTTCGAGTGCCTCAACGAGTTCGAGAACCTGCCGGTGCCCGGATACGACACGTACCGCGTCATCAACATCGGCGACGCCTACGGAGACGAGATCCGACGCCTCGCGTTGCGCTTCGCCCTTCGCCCGGTCTCGACCACCGACGAGGTGCTCGTCGCCGAACTGGTCGTGCGGTGGGCCTCGACCGTGGGGTCGGTGTCGTTGCACGAGATGATCATCGCGGTCACCGTGAACAGCGTGACGTTGGAAACCGGGCGACCGGCCGCCGACGTCCGTGTGGTCCAGCACATCGTCCACCTCGAGGCCGCCGAGGCCCGACGTCGCGCCATCGACGCCGCCCGCACGGGTCGCTACGAGGAGGCCCGAAAGCTCGCCCACGAGGCCGCCCAGAAGTTGATCGACGTCGGCGGAGACCTGAACGAGGTGCGCGAACTCCTGCGCTTCGCCTCGGAGGTGCGTCACACCGACGAGATGACCCTGAAGGGCATGCGCTCGTCGAGCCGCCAGATGCAGAAGGGTCGTCGCAACCGCTTCGACCCGAACAATCCTTTCTGAGGCGAGCGGCCCATCGGTTACCGTTCCCCTCGGGCGCGACCCACGTCGCACCCGAGGGGGATTCCATGAGCGATCGATTCGAGAACGGGTTCGCCGGCCGGGTGGCCGTGGTCACCGGTGGCGGCACCGGAATGGGACGCGAACTGGTGTTGCAACTCACCGCCGACGGATGTGATGTCGCGACCTGTGACGTGATCGCCGACAACCTCGACGAGACCGTGGCCTTGGCCAGCGGGAACGCCGGGGAGGTGCTGCCCTTCATCGCCGACGTCTCGGTCGAATCCCAGGTGCTGGCGTTCCGCGATGCCGTCGCCGCGTGGCGACCGTGCGTGCACCTTTTGTTCAACAACGCCGGCATCGGCGGTGGCGGCAGCATCGTGCTCGACGGCCGCGAGGAGTGGGAGAAGACCTTCGCCGTGTGTTGGTACGGCGTGTACTACAACACCCGCGCGTTCCTTCCGATGCTGATGGACGCACCAGTGGGTCACGTGGTGAACACCAGCTCGGTCAACGGGTTCTGGGCTTCGCTCGGTCCCGGGATCCCGCACACCGCCTACAGCGCGGCCAAGTTCGCCGTGAAGGGTTTCACCGAGGCCCTGATCACCGACTTCCGCATCAACGCGCCGCACCTGCGGGCGTCGGTGGTGATGCCCGGTCACATCGGCACGTCGATCGCGATCAACTCGCGCAAACTCCTGGGCGCCGACCCCAAGGAGATGACCGCCGAGCAAGTGGCCCAACTGCGCGAGCGGCTCACCCGGGCCGGCCTCGACGTGAGCGGAGCGAGCGACGAGGATCTGCGCGTGGGGATCCAAGCCCAAGGTGAGGCGTTCCGCGATCAGGCTCCGACCTCGGCCGCGCGGGCCACTGAGATCATTCTCGACGCGGTGAAGCGCGTCGACTGGCGGGTGCTCGTGGGCGACGACGCGGTGATCCTCGACGAGATGGTTCGCGAGAATCCCACCGAGGCCTACCTGCCCGACTTCATGACCCGCGTGCACGCCCGCGGCGCACTGCGCTTCACCGACAACTGACGACCGAGCGCGGACGGGTCAGTAGTTGGGGCACAGCGGCGGGTCGTCGTCGCTGTGCTTCGACAACGGATGACCGCACTCGTCGCATTCGTCGCACTCGTCGTCGAAGGAACCCGACTCGTCGACGGCCGCTCGATCGTCGCGACGGGCCCTCCGTTCGGCCTTCTTCTTGCCGTGGCGATACGCCAGGTACACGCTGAACAGTCCCATGGTGGATTCCTTTCTCCTCCCGATGAACGACGAATCGGTGGCGATTCGTGCGCTCGGCTTTGCCCCGACGACCCCGAGGCTGGGAGACTCCTGACATGAGCACCGCCACCATCACCGACTCCGCCCGCGCCACGGTCGAGGCCGCCCTCGACGCGTTTCTGGCCGCCCACGACCCCAAGACGATGGACAACATCGCTTTTCGCGGAGCCCGCTTCGACGCCGGGCTGGCCTGGGTGCACTTCCCCGTCGGGCACGGTGGTCTCGGGCTGCGCCCGGAATTGAACCGTCTCATCGAGGAGCGCGTGCGCAAGGCCGGAGCCCAACCGCAGGATCCCGCCTCGTTCTTCATGGCCCTGGCGGGCCCCACCATCGTCACCCACGGCAACGACGAGGTGAAGAAGCGTTTCCTGCGCCCGATGTTCACCGGCGAGGAGCGTTGGTGTCAGCTGTTCAGCGAGCCCGGCGCCGGCTCGGACTTCGCGGGGCTGGGCACGCGAGCGGTGCGTGACGGTGACGAATGGGTGGTGAACGGCCAGAAGGTCTGGAACACCATGGCCCACCTCGGCGACTGGGGCATGCTCGTCACCCGCACCGATCCGGACCAGCCCAAGCACAAGGGCATGACCTATTTCGCCATCGACATGCACTCGGCCGGCGTCGAAGTCCGTCCGTTGCGTCAGATCACCGGTGAGGCCGAGTTCAACGAGGTGTACATGACCGACGCCCGCGTTCCCGATGCCAATCGCATCGGCGAAGTCGGCGAGGGTTGGCGAGTGGCCCTCACCACGCTCATGAACGAGCGCACCGCGATCGGCGGTGGCGGCGGTGGCAACGCCAAGCGTCGCGGACCCATCGACGACGCGGTGCGAATCTGGCACGACACGCCCGCCGACCAGAGGAGCGCCGCCCACCTCGACCAGTTGATGCGCCTGTGGTGCAAGAGCGAGGCCCTGCGCCTGACCAACATGCGCGCCGCACAGGCCGCCAAGGCCGGCAACCCCGGACCCGAGGGATCGATCGCCAAGTTGATGCTGGCCGAGTTCAACAAGAAGGTCACCGAATTCTCGATCGAGCTGATGGGTGCCAACGGGATGATCGACTTCGACTACACGTTCCGTCGTCCCGACAACCTCAGCGTCGACGGCACCGAAGGCGGTGTGCGGCACTCGTTCCTGCGTTCGCGCGCCAACTCCATCGAGGGCGGAACGAGCGAGATCATGCGCAACATCCTGGGTGAGCAGGTGTTGGGCCTGCCCGGCGAGCCGCGCGTGGACAAGGACCTCCCCTGGATCAAGGTCCCCCGCAACTGACCCCCGTTCTCGGTCGCAAAAGAGTGGGTTTTCGCCGGTCCCGCCGACCGAGATCAGGGAGACTGAGGGGGTGCGCACGCCCCGCGGTATCGAGATCCCCGATGAATGCCTGATCTGGACGTTCGCCCGCGCCGCGGGAGCCGGAGGCCAACACGTCAACAAAACGGCCTCGAAGGCCACGCTGACGGTGGACACCGCCGACCTGGTGGGATCGGCGACTCGGGTCGCTCGGGTGCGCGAGAAGCTGGGGACCGAGATCGTCGTGACCTGCCAGGAGAGTCGCAGCCAATGGCGGAACCGCCAGACGTGTCTGGAGAGGCTCGCCGAGATCATCGACGCGGCCGCCGCACCACCACCGCCACCTCGACGAGCGACCAAACCCAGTAAGGGCGCCGTCGAACGTCGCATCGCCAGCAAGAAGAAGCACGGCGACAAAAAGGCCGGGCGTCGCGGCGACTGGTGAGTCCGCTACCGTCGCGGGCCTTGCACAAACAGTGTGAATCAGGACGTCCGACCGTCAACACCTCGATCAGTTCGACGTTTACAATCCGATCATGGACCTCCCCGAGAGTTTCATCTTCTGTCGATCGAAACCGGGAGATCCGATTTGGGTCATCGACAAGTACATGGACATTGGT